>NZ_JADBUP010000078.1:0-101500 GCF_020245605.1 Microcystis sp. M061S2
CAGACATGGCTTTTTTTCTCCCCTCGCTCTACGGCACTCACTGCTTTCTGTCTTAAATCATCACTATAGGGTGCTGCCATGAAAGCTTCTCCTCATTTCTTTTTCTCTATTATGTCCTAACTATCCCGCTCTTTGCTATAATACCTCATGCTCAAAGTTCCAAATGTCTTTTTTGGTTAAAGCATGGGATAAATTACAATATTTCTTAGCCTCTCTTTTTTCATTCTGTGATGGTGTATCTTCCCTGATATAGTTTTGAATCCACAATTTATCAATTTTTTTACGATTTATATCAATATTTTTTTGTGCAATACAGGATCGCCAAGCTTCTACACAATCAGCATGGGGAGAATCTTGGGTTTTAATTTCTCTCAACACTGTCTCTAGTTCCCCCTGTTCATTAACATGAAGAAAATGACAACCTATTTGAGTATTCGTAGAAGCATTTAATTGAAATAGCTTTTGGATATCATCTATCCTGGCTGCTTCTCTAAAAACTCTTTGAATACATTGACTAACCAGAGCAAGTCTTTCTTCTCTGGTTTGTTCATCTAAATCTAAAACAATACCTATCTTTTGAATATCATCTTTGAGCAGGGTGTTATTAAGTCGTTTCAGTCGTTGTTCAAGGCTACGATAATTTTCTCGTTCTATTCCGTCTAGAGTATAAAATTTAACAATAGTTATCGTTAGATGAGTTGATTCCTTAATATGCTCAATAATAGCTCGTAAAAAAGCCGCATCATCTTGACTTTCAACAATCATTACATTAGCCACGATTCTACTCACCTCTGATTCGATCATTATGCTTGAGAGCGTAATCTAAGATATCTAATTCACTTTTAATACCGATAATTTTATCAGTTCTGGGACTCCTTGCTAGTTCAAAATAGGCCCCCTGTTCTGGATAATATTCTAACCCCACATCGGCAAAAGCTTGGATCATCTCTAAACTATGGGTTGTGGCAAAAATTTGGCTATCTAGTTCGATAGCTAATCGGAATAAAGTTTTCCAAATATCTGGGTAAGCAGTATAGTGAAGACCATTTTCTATTTCATCGATAAAAATGATTTTTTGCGGATTAAGCAGCAGAGCAAAAATCATCTCTATTAGACGATTAATAGCTTCACCAAACAGAGATATTGGTAGGCGTTTTCTCTCTTTTCTTTTCAGATATAAATTTGGTTCGCCCAGAAAAAAACTTTCTATTTTCTCAATAGACGGATCGAAAATTTGTAGAGCTTTTAGCACTTCTTCTTCCTGTCCATTAAAAACTATTTTAGTATAGGACTCGCTCAATTCTTCCAAAGATTTATTGACAGATGCGGCAATGATTACTGGTTCCTCATCACCCCCATCAGGTAAAGCTAGTATCTCCTTAGAACTGGCAATTAAAAAATAGTTCATTTGCTCATCATTTGAGTCATTATCATGGTCAAAACTTGTGTGAATATTTAAGATAGAAATAACTGATGGATTTTTAGCGATAAAATCGTATAATTTTTGCAAGTCTTCAGGGATGCCTAGAACAGTATCTTTAAGAGAACCAGAAATCGATATTTTTACCAATTTATCTCCTTGGTTAGATTGGGAGCCTTTTAACTCAATAATATTTTTTCTATCAAGATTGAATAATAAATCATCCCAAGCATTTTTAGGAACAGCCCGAACAACTGCTAAAGATTCCTTGCGAATAGCTTCTCTGACTTCATGAATAGTATTTGGATAGGGATAACTATACAAAAATATTGCCTCCAATAGGGCAGTTTTCCCTGAATTGTTTTTACCACCAATTAAATTAACTCGCTCAAAACCTTCAATTTTGGTATGCTCAAAACATCTAAAATTACTAATTTCAATATCCTTAATCATGTTGACCTCCGGGCTGAATAAGCATAAATTTAGGGTTAGGAATGAAGCTGGCAAGATGGGGATTTTTTTACTTAATTCTAGACGAGAATCGCCTCCAACTCTGAAAACGGTGACTATCCCCGACAGAAACTGCCGCCCTAAGAGATAATAGAGACAGGGATTTATTTACATTTCTTCATCATGGCTAGAGACTTACGAGGATTTATTAAGCTTTTAGAAGAGCATGGGCAATTACGCCGCATTAGTGCATCGGTCTCTGCCGATTTAGAAATTGCCGAGATCGCTAATCGGATGCTACAGGTGGGGGGGCCGGCCTTACTGTTTGAAAATGTGCAAGGAGCAGAGTTTCCCGTCGCTATTAACCTGATGGGAACGGTAGAACGCATCTGTTGGGCGATGAACCTGAATAAACCCGAAGAATTGGAAGATTTAGGCAAAAAACTCGCCCTCTTGCAACAACCGAAACCGCCGAAAAAACTCTCCCAAGCGATCGATTTTGGTAAAGTGTTGTTTGATGTCCTGAAAGCCAAACCCAACCGTAACTTTTTCCCTGCCTGTCAACAGGTGATTTTAGAAGGGGATGAAGTAGATTTAAAGAAAATTCCGATGATTCGCCCCTATTCTGGCGATGCAGGCCAGATTATCACCCTAGGGCTAGTAATTACTAAAGATTGCGAAACGGGAACCCCTAACGTCGGTGTCTATCGCTTACAGCTACAGTCTCACAATACCATGACCGTCCACTGGTTATCCGTGCGCGGTGGGGCGCGTCACCTGCGAAAAGCGGCACAGATGGGCAAAAAATTGGAAATAGCCATCGCTTTAGGGGTTGATCCTCTAATTATCATGGCCGCCGCCACTCCTATCCCCGTAGATCTCTCAGAATGGCTGTTTGCGGGATTGTACGGCGGTTCTGGGGTACAGTTAGCCAAATGTAAAACCCTCGATTTGGAAGTGCCGGCCGACGCAGAAATCGTCCTGGAAGGAACAATTACCCCCGGAGAGGTATTGCCAGATGGACCTTTTGGTGATCACATGGGTTACTATGGCGGTGTGGAAGATTCACCCCTGATTCATTTCCACTGCATGACCCACCGTCGCGACCCCATTTATTTAACCACTTTTAGCGGTCGTCCTCCCAAGGAAGAGGCGATGATGGCTATCGCTCTTAATCGTATTTATACACCGATTTTACGGCAACAGGTGTCGGAAATCAGGGATTTTTTCCTACCCATGGAAGCTTTAAGCTATAAAGCGGCGATTATCTCCATTGATAAAGCCTATCCCGGACAAGCGCGGCGAGCGGCCTTAGCTTTTTGGAGTGCCTTACCCCAGTTCACCTATACTAAATTTGTCATCGTCGTCGATAAGGAGATTAATATTCGCGACCCCCGGCAAGTGGTTTGGGCAATTAGTTCTAAAGTGGATCCGGTTCGCGATGTGTTTATTCTCCCGGAAACCCCCTTTGATAGCCTCGATTTTGCCAGCGAAAAGGTCGGTTTGGGGGGGAGAATGGGAATTGATGCCACCACTAAAATGTATCCCGAAACTGACCACCAGTGGGGAGAACCTTTGGAGTCGGATCCGGCCATGGCGGTCAAGGTTTCCCAACGCTGGTTAGAATACGGTTTAATCGATATTAATTTACAAGAAGTAGATGCCAATAAGTTTGGCTACGAAATGTAGATTTAACCGACTAAGCTGTAAGCTAAGAGGCATTTTAAAAGATCTAGAACCTTGTCTTCTGACAAAAGATTCCTAAACTTCAACAAAAATGATTCTACAGATAATGGTAAACCCAAAGGTCAATGTAGAGATTGTGATGATCGGTGAGTGGGCAACCCTAACAATAAAATTATTTTGCCAGAGACTGAACCATAGACCTCTTGTAAAAATCAAAAATTGTTGTTAGGGTTAGTATCCAGTCGTCAGTAGTTAATAGTCAGGAGAATTAAGAATGAACAATAAGCGGTTTATTCGCAGATTTTATGCAATTTAATCCTTATTGCTGCCGTTTTTAAATCCTTAAAAATTAACTATGCAAGAGGCTTAATTAATTGAGCAGCTATATCAGTAGTCTGCCAAGTAATGCTCAAAAATTAGGCTTTCTTCTTCGTTGTGTGATCAGTTTAACTTAATATAGGAGCGATCAATCTTTGTGTCCTTTGTGTCTTTGTGGTTCGTTCCACTCACTCGCCAGCAGCACTGTATCTTAGAATACATCGGGTTTTAGACTTGGCGTTCAACGAGGATGCCTGTCCTACTCGTCAGGATTTTGCCTCTGCCCACTCCCTCCCAGTGCTTGACATAAATCCCGCAATAATGTTAAGATGGGAAGCTGGCTTAAGCCAAAGACAGCAGGTGCGAAACAGCTTAAATACCCTGCCGAGGTCAAAGCGAGAAAACAGCAGCCAAAAAGACTAAAGAGAGATTTTTTCTGTCTTGGTCGTGCCTGAACTGATTCTCTCCACTCAACCCCGGCGCTACAAGGGGTTATTTTTGCGCCTGTCTGTGGAACCGGTCCCCCGCATACAGGAGGTGAACAAGGGATGGGGAGAAGCAGAGAAAGCAAGGGAGTAATTCTAGAAGAATTAAAAACCTCCCTGAGCGAAGCTCAATTAACGATGGTCATCGACTATCAAGGTTTAACCGTCGCCGAAATCAGCAATCTACGCCGCAAATTGCGCCCCACGGGAACGATTTGTAAAGTCACCAAAAATACTTTGATGGGATTGGCGATCGCTGAAGATAGTGGCTGGGAACCGATGAAAAGCCTTTTATCGGGAACATCCGCCTTTCTGCTCGTAAAAGAGGATATCGGTGGAGCTTTCAAGGCCTATCAAGAGTTCAAAAAAGAAAGCAAAAAAACCGAATTGCGCGGCGGTGTCCTCAAAGAAGGGACAAAAGGTCAACTGTTGACAGAAGAGCAGCTCAAAGCGATCGCTGATTTACCGTCGAAAGAACAGTTAATCGCTCAGGCCGCCGGAGCAATCAACGCCATTGCCGCCAAACTGGCCCGCAGCATCAACGAAGTTCCCGCATCTTTGGCCCGTGCCGTCGATGCTGTGGCCCGTCAAGAAGAAAAAGAAGCGGCTTAATACCGCGCCAATCAATCACTGAAAACAATTAGGAGTCTAACCCATGTCTGCTGTAGCTGAAATCTTAGAAAAACTCAAAACCCTTACCCTCTTAGAAGCTGCTGAATTAGTCAAAGGTATCGAAGAAACCTTCGGAGTTAGCGCCGCCGCTCCGGCCGGTGGCATAATTATGGCTGCCCCCGGGGCTGCTCCTGCAGCCGCCGCTGAAGCTGTGGAAGAACAAACCGAATTTAACGTCGTTCTCGAAGAAGTTCCCGCCGACAAGAAAATTGCTATCCTCAAGGTAGTGCGCGAATTGACCGGTTTAGGACTCAAAGAAGCGAAAGACCTAGTAGAAGCCGCTCCCAAAGCGGTTCAAGAAGGCGTTAACAAAGACGAAGCCGCCACCGTCAAGAAAAAACTGGAAGATGCCGGGGCAAAAGTTAGCGTTAAATAGCTCGCCACTGATTCTGGGGATGTAGATTACATCCCCAGGCAAGCTGAAAAGCTCATTTCCTGATACTATAGGATTGTCATAGCAATCTTGTAGGATGTCCAACCATGGAAAGCGTCGCTTACATTTTGGTTTTAACTATGGCTTTGGCGGTAATTTTCTTCGCCATCGCCTTCCGGGAACCTCCCCGGATTCAAAAGTAAATTTCTTAACTCCGTTTAATAATTTTCTTCCCTGAGCCGCCCGCTTGCCAAAAGCAGGTTAGCGGCTCTGGTTTTCGTATTTAAAGGCTTAAATTAAAGGTTCCCCTCACCGAGCGCCTCCTATGCAATGCCCTAATTGTCAGCATACCGATAGTCGCGTTTTAGAGTCCCGTTCCTCCGAAAACGGTCAGAGCATTCGTCGTCGTCGTGAATGCTTACAATGTAAACATCGCTTCACCACCTACGAGCGCATCGAATTCGTGCCGATCACGGTGATTAAAAAAGATGGTAAACGGGAATCTTTCGATCGCTGCAAACTGCTGCGCGGTATCGTCCGGGCCTGTGAAAAAACTGGCATTCCCCACCTAAGATTAGAGGCGATCGTCAATGATATCGAATCCCGTCTGCAGCAAGACTCAAAACGGGAGGTAACCAGTCAGGAGATCGGTCAATTAGTCCTAGAATACCTCCGGCAGGAATCGGAAGTGGCTTATGTTCGCTTTGCTTCGGTTTACGGCAATTTTCAGGGAATTAGAGACTTTATCGCCGCTTTAGCGCTGCTGCAATCCTCCGAAATCGAACGCGCTCATCCTTCTTGGTCTCCAGTGGAAGAAGCCAGCGTGATCACCTCGTCTTAAATAGTTCCCGATTCAGTTATAATTAGGATCCCTTGTGCTATTTAAAGCCCAAGCTCTGGTTGGATTCTTAAAAGTCATTCTTGAGGCAGATTGCCTCCAAGAAAGCCGGATGCGGCAGTTCATCCCCTAGGCCCCGCCTAGTAACTAAATTAGGAGGCATCTCCTTGATTTAGAAACTGTACATCACATAGGAGGAAAAACCTACGGAAATTCCGAGGCCCAAACAACGTACATGACCACCCAAAAAACTGCAAACAAAAACATAGGCTTTACCCATGAAGATTTTGCCGCCCTTCTAGACAAATACGATTATCATTTCAGTCCGGGAGATGTTGTCGCCGGGACTGTTTTCAGCATGGAACCCCGGGGAGCGCTCATCGATATCGGTGCTAAAACCGCCGCTTTTATCCCCGTGCAGGAGATGTCGATCAACCGCGTCGATAATCCCGAAGAAGTTTTACAACCCAACGAAACCAGGGAATTTTTCATTCTTACCGACGAGAATGAAGATGGACAGCTAACCCTGTCGATCCGTCGCATTGAATATATGCGCGCTTGGGAACGGGTGCGTCAATTGCAAAAAGAAGATGCTACCGTGCGCTCGAATGTTTTCGCCACTAACCGTGGTGGGGCATTAGTCAGAATTGAAGGTCTCCGCGGCTTTATCCCTGGTTCTCACATTAGCACCAGAGAAGCGAAAGAGGATTTAGTCGGTCAGGAATTGCCCTTAAAGTTTTTAGAAGTGGACGAAGATCGCAACCGTCTGGTTTTAAGTCATCGTCGCGCTTTAGTGGAACGCAAGATGAACGGTTTAGCCGTGGGACAGGTGGTAATCGGTTCCGTGCGCGGAATTAAGCCCTACGGTGCTTTCATCGATATTGGTGGAGTCAGTGGTTTACTGCATATTTCCGAAATCTCTCACGATCACATTGACACCCCCCACACGGTTTTCAATGTCAATGATGAGTTGAAAGTGATGATTATCGATCTCGATGCCGAAAGAGGTCGCATTTCCCTCTCGACTAAACAATTAGAACCAGAACCGGGAGATATGCTAAAAAATCGCCCGTTAGTGTTTGAAAAAGCCGAAGAAATGGCGATTAAATACCGAGAAAAACGTCTAGCGGAAGCGGAAGGCCGGACTGTCTCGGAAGTAGTCGAAGAAATCGAAGTTCCCCCCGCCTTGGAGGAGGAAGATTTGGTTCTCGCCGCCACCGAGGAGTAAGTCAGTTATCAGTTATCAGTTATCAGTTATCAGATTTGAGTTTTAAGTGTACAGTATTAAATAGAAGTTTCCTACTGTCTTTTCACTGATTACTGTTTACTGATCACTGATCACTGAAACGTCTCCCAACTCCCCGTTTAATTTCAATCTTCAGACACTGCCGATAAATCCTGTAATTCCAGTCATCTCCTCACTAATATTGGCATCGAGGAAACGCTCCAAGTCATCAAAAGTGGTTCCGTAGGCAATAGTGCTATCGTGGTATCCTTTCAGACTGACGGTATGTTGAGCAAAAACCTGCTGGAGATGGGGTAAACCGATGAGATAACTGTAGGTAGTTGCTCCGATGGCTAAATCCTTGCCCATTTCTTTAGTAGCCGACTCTAAACGAAAAGCGGCGTTGACTGTATCCCCGATCGCCGTATAATCTGGATGTTCACCGCTGCCAGTATTGCCGACCATGGCATAACCAGTATTCACCCCCGCACCGATGCGTAATTTAAAGGGTAAGGGATATTGTTCGCTTAAGGTGCGAGTCATGTTATGTAGTTGCGTAATTGCTTGGAAAATTTGCAGGATATCGTCTTGATCGACTTCCTGTTGGCCGTGAAACCAGATGGCCATGATCGCATCACCAATATATTTATCTACCCAACTGCCAGAACTGCGGACAATACCCCCGGCATGGCGAAACCAACTGCCAATCAGAGAAGAAAGCACTTTTTCGTCTAATTGCCTCGTTAAAGCCGTAAAATTCCGCATATCTACCACCATCACCGATGTTAAGCGCCGTTCATGGACGGCGGAGGTGAGGGTATCCCATTCTAGATTGCGCGGTTGCTTGCCCACATTGGTGGGAGCAGGACGATAGAACTGCACCTCGGTTTTGCCAAAGGTGATCTGCTCTTGGCTATGGATAGTCACCGGAATGGCTACCCTTCTGCCATTGACAAAAGTTCCATTGCGACTACCGAGATCGATCAGATAAAAATCCCCTGTTTCCGTGGATTGTAAAATAGCGTGATTACGAGAGATACAGTGATCTTTAATCACGATATCGTTATCTTTGCTCCGTCCGATTGTCCAGTAAGCTCTCCCCACGAGAGGGAAAAAACGCTGGCCTCTCTCGGTATGGAGTAGTAAATAGGGATTTTGTCCTAGTAGTATATCCACGGGTGCATAAGCGGCAATAGATAGACTGCACTAATTATATAGCTTATTCTCTTAAGCCAGAGAAGCGGTAATCCAAAATAAACCATCGACTAAAATTGTACTCAATACGGCTCCGCTAAATGCCCACCAATGACATACCCTTTTTTGCAAAGGATAAATACCGATCGCTAAGAGCAGGTTGAGCAGCACGATCGCCCAACTGATGCCCCAGGGGGTCTCAATTTGGGCCAAGGCGTTATGAAATATCGGCGATACTAGGTTGGGGTCTAGTTCCACGGTCATTAATTGTCGCCAGTAGGGAATTAGTCCCGTTAGATAGAAATATACATCGGTGATGGCGGTCCCTAACAAAGAACCCAGATAGAAAAGATTGCCCACTTTGCCGCGACCTTTGTATAATCCCCAGAGAACAAAGGGCAGCCCAATCGCTTCCATGGGAATATGGATCAACGGTTCCCAACGCCACCAACCCCAGTACAGAGAACCTGCTAACCAACTCCAACTAAAGCCCAAAAGTAAATCCCCCCAAAGACTGATTTTTGCTTGTTTGAGCAGCCAAATCCCTAACCCCACCCAGAAAACGGTTAAACCTAGGCTAATTTCGGGATAGTAGCGCACTAGGGGCGCTTGCATGAACACGGGGACCGATACCAGAAATGCTGCTGTCCAAAAGACGGATTGACATTTTTCCCAGTTAGGGACTAGGGGTTTCAGCCGATCGGGATTGCTGGGAACTAGAGTAGAGTTGAGCAAAGGATTTCAGAATTGTTACGAAACTTTACTTATATCAAGATACATCATTCTCTCTCCACTATATCCCCCCTAGAAGATTTTGATAAATTAAAAAGGAAAATTGAGGGAGAATAACTTAGTGCTATCCTGTTAAAATCGAAACGACAGCAGCGATCGAGGAGTGCAAAAAATATGGCAGCGGGCCATGAAGAAAATCCCAGAATGCCCCTAGATAAAGTTATTTTTGTCATTGCTTGCGTCTATCTAGGTTGGGTGGTGGCATGGCTAATCAGTCAAAAAAATGCCCCTGTCTCTCAAAATGGCACGATTTCCCGGGAAGATCAAAAATTTATTGCCTATCTGCAATCATCCCTTGCTATTATTGATCGCCAAGGTCAAACTTCATCCCCCGATCCTCATCCTTCTCCCCAAAATATCCCTTCCTCGGTAGCCACAGTTCCACCACCACCCCCCGCTAATTTACCAGTTAATAATACTCCCCAGATCATAGAAAGAATTTACGTTCCCGTTTATCCCCAAACCCCTGAGACTACTGCCAAACTTGTCCCAGTTACACCCTCAAATACCGACATTTCTGTACCACCATTACCAGCTGCTCCCCAAGGGAATCGACCAGTGGCAGCGGTTATTCCTACCAATAATCAGGTGAAAAATATTCTGGTGGGGGTGATGGATTTAGGCGATCAATCTTCAGCTTTATTTGATAATAAGGGCATAACCACTCGTATTTCTCCGGGGGAATTTATCAATGGCTGGACTTTAGTGGAAGTTGGTAGTCAACAGGTTATTTTGTCTCGCAACGGCCAAACGAAAGTCTTAGAAGTGGGACAATCTTTTTAGGTTAAACGACGGATAAATTCTAGGGGTAAACCGTCTGTATCGGCAATAAAGGTGACTTCATAGACATGATCGCCGATCATCTGTTGTTGGGGGGGCAAAAGAATGTTTAAAGGTTGATATAAATCGGCATCCTCTTGATGGGCTTGCTGAAAGCTATTTGTTAATTTTTCTAACCATGCTGGTAAATTGCTGACATTTTCTGTTATGTCAAAAGACAAGTGATAATAACCGACATAATGCTGATCACTAAAGGCATCGGGGGCGGGTTTCGGTTGAGGAATTTGGATTAATTCGATGCGTCCGTTTAACCCCGTTAACCAACAGGCCAAAGTATAACCCGTAGTGAATCTTTCCTCTAGGGTAAAACCGAGAAGTTGATAAAAAGCGATCGCCCGATGGATATTAGCGGTACGAATAGAAGCATGGTGCATTTTCAGTAATCAGTGATCAGTAATCAGTAATCAGTCAGAATTCGGGGTTGATAAGCAATCCTTCATTGATCTGCCTCCCGATTCAGTTTTAAGGTTCAGTAATCAGTGAGCAGTAATCAGTAATCAGTCAGAATTCGGGGTTGATAAGCAATCCTTCATCGATCTGCCTCCCGATTCAGTTTTGAGGTTATGAGTTTATTAAGTGAGATTATTCACTGATAACTGTTTACTGATAACTGATAACTGATAACTGATTAATCAAAAAGACGAAAATAGGGGTAACGTTTGGGAACCCCCGGTTCTTTTTCCAGATCAAAATTAATTACATCCCAACAGGGTTGATCGGGGGCATCGGGGCTAAATTCTACTGGTAAACCGTAGAGACGGGGAATAGTGGCTTCACCCGGTCCATTACCGCGCCAAGTGGTGTTACGTTCTAGGTAGGAACTAACTAGATCGCGATAACGGTTGGCAATAATTACTTTAGTCGCTTTAAATCCTTGAGTATAGAGGCGATCGAGTGCTTCGTGAATCTCAAAACGAATACCATCCGGGTGGGTGTGTTGACGATACCACTCACCATTCCAGAGTCGCCAATGCCGTCCTGACTGCAAGTGAACCAACTCACCCGTTTTGGGATCGGCTTCAAAAGCCCCATGGCGCGGACACAAATAGGTATCCGTCAAAGTGAGGGCGGGGATTAGCTGCCGACAGTGAGGACAATGGATATCGGGGCCAAAAACAGGGTATTGTAAACTTGCATTGATCATGGAAGAACCTAAACTAAAAATTGCTATCTTTGTACCAATAAGCCTATCCATATTATACCCAACCAAATTGGACGGGTATTCTCTTTCGACTTTAGTGCAGATCCTCCCATGTCCTTAGATAACTTAAGATCAACTTCTAATTTCTGGCCGATTGTCGATGTCAGTCAAGCGGCTTTTATTGCCCCTAATGCCACGGTAATGGGCGATATTTCCCTAGCTGTGGGGGTGAGTGTTTGGTATGGGGCGGTATTGCGTGCCGACGTGGAACGCATCGAAATTGGGGCCTATACTAATATCCAAGATGGGGCGATCCTACACGGAGATCCGGGCAAAATTACTATCCTTGAAGATTACGTTACCATCGGGCATCGGGCGGTAATTCACGCAGCCCATATTGAACGCGGTTGTTTAATCGGCATTGGGGCAGTGATTCTCGATGGTGTGCGCGTCGGGGCGGGTAGTATTGTCGGGGCGGGTAGTATTGTGACAAAAGATATACCACCGCGATCTTTAGTGGTGGGCATTCCCGCTAAACGTGTCCGGGAAGTCTCGCCAAAGGAGGCTCAAGAGTTGATCGAACACGCCGAGCGCTATGCTAAACTTGCCCTCGTTCATGCGGGAAAAGCTACTGATACCGGATTCCCAAAACGGGCGGATTAGGGTATAAATATAAAATGAGAATCAAGTAACAATCTTTTAAGCACTGACCGAGGAGAAGGAAATCTATGGACTGGAGAGTGTTGATCGTTTTAACCCCTTTGCTTATTGCTGGTGGCTGGGCTGTCTTCAATATCGGCGCTGCCGCTCTTAGACAAGCTCAACAGTTTCTCAGCAAACAAAGTTAATAATAGTTTATAGTTCTTAGTAAAACCGACCGCCTAGGCGATCGGTTTTTAATTTTTTCTTTTTGAATTATGAATTATGAATTGGGGTATGGGGAGAACAAATAAAAATAATCTCCTGAATCCTGACTCCTGAATCCTGTCTCCTGACTCCTAACCCCTAACCCCACCAATACACTTTTTCAGCAAACCCTACCTAACCATGAAATCTAACTATCAAAATCTCATTGAAGAACTTTCCCGTCTGGAAATTATCACCGATCCGGGGCAAGTGGCGAAACTTTCCTTAGATTATTATCATTTTAGTCCCATTTTAGAAGCACAACTGCAAGATAAACGGGCTGATTTAGTCATTCGTCCCCACAATAGCCAAGAGGTTATTGACATCGCTAAAACCTGCGTTAAATACCAAATTCCTTTAACAGTTAGAGGTGCGGGTACAGGTAATTATGGTCAATGTGTTCCCTTGCAGGGCGGAGTAATTTTAGACACAACCAAACTAACAAAAATTATCTCGATCGAACCGGGTACAGCACGGGTAGAAGCGGGGGTAAAAATGGCATTTTTTGATAAACAAGCTCGCGCAATTGGTTGGGAATTAAGAATGGCTCCCTCTACCTATCGGACGGCGACAATTGGCGGTTTTATCGGGGGTGGCAGTGTGGGCATGGGTTCGATTAATTATGGACAATTAAAGGATAGAGGCAATTTGCAAGCAGTGCAGTTAGTCACCCTAGAAACAGAACCCAAAATTATCGAATTACGGGGGGATGAAGTAGAAAAAGTCAATCATGCCTACGGAACCAATGGCATTATTACCGAGTTAGAAATAGCCCTCGCTCCCTGTTATCCTTGGGCAGAATTTATCGTTACTTTTACCGATTTTATCACCGCCGCTAAATTCGGTCAAGCACTCAGTGATAGTGATGGCATCGTTAAGAAAATGGTTAGCGTTCACTCTTGGCCAATTCCTGCTTATTTTATCGCTCTTAAGGATTATTTACCCACGGGGAAAGCGGCAGTTTTGTTAATAGTATCGGACAGCGATCGAGTCGCCTTAGAGTCTTTAATTAAAGAATATAATGGTGAACTTACTTACTATAAAACGCCAGAAGAAACCCAAAAAGGCAACAGTATCTTAGAATTTACTTGGAATCATACCACTCTCCATGCGCGTAGTTGTAACCCCAAAATAACTTATCTACAGGCTTTTTATTTTAATCTAGCCACGGTGGAGAAACTCTATAATTATTTTGGAGAGGAAATAATGATGCACCTAGAATTTTTGAGATTTCAAGGTAAAGTTATTCCCGCCGGTCTTCCCTTGCTAGAATTTACCACGGAAACTCGATTAAATGAGATTATTGCTATCTATGAACAACAGGGGGCAGCCATTGCCAATCCTCACACTTATATCATGGAAGATGGCGGCAGCCGACAGATTAATCCGCTACAACTAGAATTTAAAAAACTCGTCGATCCCTACGGATTGAACAATCCGGGTAAAATGCGAGCATGGGTTGAAGCAAGGGGGTAGGGGTTCGATTCAAGCTAAATTAAACAAGATAGTTCACCGCGGCTCTCTTGGATTTGGTGGGTAAAATGTATTCTAAGATATAATCCTCCTAGAGAGGGGGTGGAACGAACCACAAAGACACAAAGGACACAAAGATCAATCAATCATATTGTAAGTTAAACTTATCACACACAACCTAGAAGAGCCTCACCGCTACTACCGAATTACTAACCGCTAAAAAGGGAGTGGGGAAAACAAAACTCCCCGCTGCTCCTTGCCTATTCCCGGACTTGCCCCGATCCGATACAATTAAACGGTTGTCTTGGAATAATTAATAGTGATCGAGCGTTATACTCTCCCTGTGATGGGGAATTTGTGGACGGATAGATATAAATATCAAACATGGCTAGAGGTAGAGATAGCCGTCTGTGAAGCGCAGGCAGAATTAGGCTATATTCCCGCGGATGCAGTGGAAGAAATTAAGGCAAAAGCTAATTTTGATCCCGATCGCATTTTAGAAATAGAAGCAGAAGTGCGCCACGATGTCATCGCCTTTTTAACAAATGTTAACGAGTATGTGGGCGAGCCGGGGCGTTATATTCATTTGGGTTTAACCAGTTCTGATGTACTAGATACTGCCCTATCCTTGCAATTAGTCGCCAGTTTAAACCTGATTCTAGAACAATTAGAAGATTTTATCCAAGCCCTGCGCTATCGCGCCCAAGAACACCGTTATACAGTCATGGTGGGACGTTCCCACGGCATTCACGCCGAACCGATCACCTTTGGCTTTAAACTAGCGGGATGGTTAGCGGAAGTGCTGCGAGGACGCGATCGTTTAATTCGCTTGCGCCAAGACATCGCCATCGGTAAAATATCCGGTGCAGTGGGAACCTATGCCAATATTGACCCGAAAATTGAGGCGTTAACCTGTCAGAAGTTAGGATTAGAACCGGATACCGCTTCCACTCAAGTGATATCGCGCGATCGACACGCCGATTATGTGCAACAATTAGCCTTATTAGCGGCTTCGATCGAACGTTTTGCCGTGGAGATTCGCAACCTGCAAAGAACCGATGTCCTAGAAGTGGAAGAATACTTTTCCAAAGGACAAAAAGGCTCCTCCGCTATGCCCCATAAACGTAATCCCATCCGTTCAGAACGCTTAACGGGAATGGCGAGAATTATCCGTAGTCATAGCGTTTCCGCTTTAGAAAATATCGCCCTCTGGCACGAAAGAGATATTTCCCATAGTTCCGTAGAACGGGTGATGCTGCCGGATGTTTGCATTTTGACCCACTTTATGCTTAAGGAAATCACCGATTTAGTCAAAAATCTGCTGGTGTATCCCGAAAACATGAAGCGAAATATGAATGTTTACGGTGGCGTGATTTTCAGTCAAAGAGTTCTTTTAACTTTAGTGAGTAAGGGAATTAGCCGGGAATCTGCCTATAAAATCGTCCAAGAAAACGCCCATCGCGCTTGGAACACCGATAACGGCAATTTTAAAGCTTTTATCAGCCAAGATGAGCGAGTTACCGCTATTTTATCCCCCGACGAGATCGAAAGTTGCTTTGATCCCCAGCAGCACCTAAATCATCTTAATAGCATCTACCAAAGGTTAGATATTTAAGGAGCTTTCAGTGATCAGCTATCGGCCACGTTTTTGAGATCGGCAATTTGAAACCTTGGGAGTAATCATGCCATGACCATTACTGCGAGCGACCTACCGATGGAAAAAATTGCCCAGTTTTGCGATCGCTGGCAAGTGACCGAATTCGCTCTATTCGGCTCCGTCCTGCGCGAAGACTTCCGCCCCGACAGCGACATTGATGTTATGGTGGAATTTCATCCACAAGCTCATCCCACATTCAGCACCCTAGACCAAATGGAAGCAGAGCTAAAAACCATCTTCCATCGAGATGTTGACCTGATTACCCGCCAAGGCATTGCCACCAGTCGCAACTACCTACGCCGTAATCAAATCCTTTCTTCGGCTCAAGTGATTTATGCAACGGGATCCCCAATTCCTGCTTGATATGCTGCAATCCGCAGAACTGGTCATGATCTACACGGCTCAATGCTCGAAAGCTGAGTTCGTCGCCAATGTACAGCTTCAAGATTCAGTCATTCGACGGCTCTTGGTGATTGCCGAAGCCGCCGGACGAGTTTCCCAAACAACCCGACAAAACTTGCCCAACATTGCTTGGCAAGAAATCAAGGGAATGCGAAATCGGTTGGTACATGAGTATGATGATGTCAACCTCAATATCGTTTGGGATGTGGTTCAATCGCAGCTCCCATCACTAATTGAGGAGTTAAAGGGGCAAATTCCTCCTGAACGTTGAGGGTTGTTAGGCGGAAGTAGCGATCGCATAGGGAGAACTAAATCGACGACAGGGAACGCACCTTATGCCATTTTTCTTTATTCGTGGCAGACATCTTACTCCCATTTTCTTTTCTAGAATAGGGTTTGAGGTTGGAGGCAATTAACCATCTCTGCCATTACTTTAGAAAAATGGTATTAGCAAGGTCCTATTCACCTTTGATCAGGATTATCCTCTATATTGTTGACTTTCGTTAATTGTGGAAAAATATCTCGTACTGCCTTTTCAAATTTTTTGTAGGAAGACAAGGATTCTAATTTCGACAATGGGATTTTTGTACCAAGCGGTGAATATAAATCGTCAATTTTTAGTTTATTTCGATACCGTTTAGTCATACCTTCTCTGGCTTTATTGATGGCATTTTTAATCGTTTCTTTCGGATTGCTAAAAGATTCGGGTTCTTTATCGATTGCTAACTCACTATCACTTTTATTTGTACACAATTCTTTTTTTAGTAATTCTTTGTCTGCTAATATCCAGGCTTCAGTCATTTGTATTGGAACGATAGCAACTAAATTTTTACATAAGTCTCGCTCGTCTGATTTAATAGCATTAAAAGCCGGATCAATTCTTTCCTTAAATGCGTTTTCATCTGTTTTATCATCTGCGTCTGCATGGAAGCACAAAACCATTGCTCCCTTCTCCACCGCTTGAATTGCGTATTGTTTAGCTTTTTTTCGGATATTTTCGCCAGAGATTTGTGGAAGACAAATTGGGTCAAAAATTTCTATTTCTTGTTCATCTTCAAAAGCAACTCTCTCGAAAGTGCGCTTAATAATATTCGGTAAAAATCTATGATCGGAACTGCCTTCTGTAGCTAATGCAATAATTATTTGTTTGGTTTTTTTTGCCATCTTAATTGATTTATGTTAATTGGTTTTGTTGATTTTTAATATTTTTAATCGCACTTTCAGCATCAGCAGTTTTTAGATATTCGACAACTTCCGAGAGAGTTAGCTTGGCCTCATTTTCGGAGAAAAATAAGGTTAATTGCTTTTTATTCTCTTTGATAACAGGGTGAAAATTACTGCTTTTCATCTTAATTCGCTTCCCTTCAATAGTGGATATTATAGTGGTAAGTTGAGAAAGCCAAATGCTGACATTTTTATCATCTTGCCAATTAATTAATTGACTCACCAGAACCGGAGAATGAGTGTTCACTATTACTTGGCGTAAAGGCATTTCAGTATCTTCAAAATCGACAGTTAGCTCTTTTAATAATCTTGCCATTGCTTCAATAAGAAAAGGATGAATGCCATTTTCTGGCTCTTCAAAACACAGTAATCCTGTGTGTTGTCGGTCGTATTGCAGGACACATAATGTTAATAAACGTAGGGTTCCTTCGGAAAGCACTCTCGAAGAAAACTCCCGACCATCATCACCTTTTACCTTGATAATAAATTGTCCATTTGCTTTGTCATCATAAACATTAACTTCTGTGAGATTCGGTAGCAGATTATTGAGATCACGGGAAATTGCTGTGAGGGTATATTCATCATCTTGTTTGATGCGAAATAAAGCAGCGGCTAAATTCTTTCCGCTTGCTGTTATTGTATCTCTGATGCCTATATCTTGACGAGTAGGTTCTCGCAGATCTTCGGGATTAAGCTGCATAAACTTCCAACTCAGCATTTCTTGTTTGGCGGCTAATATATGTTTAAAATCTATAGTATTATTCATGCTGCTTAAAACAGTTTGTGATGCGTTTTTTGTGGGAAATACTTTTTTATTCCCTTGTTGACCATCTTGATGTACAACAATGGTAGCAATACCATTAATATCTTCAGTCTTAATATAAGGAATCGCTCTCCTACCCGTTACTTTTGGTCGCCAAGTTTCCAATACTGTCTTAGGAATATAATTTTTTACCCAATTATCTTCATTGTGCTTTAAATTTTCTAAACGTTCATCAACAATATACAAGTTTTCAAAGCCACTTATATTAGACTCTCGTTTAATTTTTAATTGATAGCGCAACCTTGTATATTTAAGATCGACTTCCCCACCCCAATTATCTCTTACCTTGCGATTGACTAACATTTCAACTATAAATTCCATTTCCGTGGCGTAGTCGTCCTCATCATACTGGGTAAAAAGTTCGCTAGGATGTCCTCGCTGCTCGCTAAAAGCCGTCTTCAGATCCACTTCTGCCAACCGCGCCAACAATTGCAAAGCATCAAATAAATTACTCTTACCAGAAGCATTAACCCCAGCAACTACAGTAAGCGGCGTGAATACCATTTCAAAATTATGAAAGGATTTAAAGCCATGAATTTTAATATAAGTAATCATAGTTTTAGGCGATAAGTAATATTAAAACATCAGCGCGACATTTAACCATACTGGAAAATCTTATCAACTTTCGCCCGATACCGTCCTACTATAATCTAGACATTGGTTTACAGGGGTAGTGCGATGCCGCCGATTTTGTCGGGTGCGTTACCTGCTGCAACGAGGGAGAACGCACCTTACCGATCGATTCCTGAGAGTATAGGGTCTTAGTCTAACAAAGCCCATAGAC
The DNA here is from genome assembly GCF_020245605.1 of Microcystis sp. M061S2. Classification (NCBI taxonomy): domain Bacteria; kingdom Bacillati; phylum Cyanobacteriota; class Cyanophyceae; order Chroococcales; family Microcystaceae; genus Microcystis; species Microcystis sp. M061S2. Next base: position 18,704 of record NZ_JADBUP010000078.1, read on the forward strand.
AACAGCTTATCTGGCTGACGGCCGGGGGCTGAGGACCGGCGGCTAAAAATTAACATTGCAAGAAAACTTAACAATTGGCCAAGAAACTCGATCGAGTAGGTAGAATAGCAAGTAAACCATTTTGTAAACTCCAACCGATTAACTAACTAGAATAGAGATAACCCAGAACGCCTGTGATAGATAAAAGACGCACTACTCGCGATCTCCCCCAAATTAACGAAAGAATCCGCTTTCCCGAAATCCGCGTTATCGATAGCGACGGCTCTCAACTGGGAATTATTACTCCTGCCGAAGCTTTGCGCGTGGCCGAAGAAAAGGAACTTGATCTCGTCCTCGTCAGTGAAACGGCAAGTCCTCCCGTTTGCCGGATTATGGACTATGGTAAGTACAAGTTTGAACAGGAGAAAAAGGCCCGCGAAGCCAAGAAAAAACAGCATACAGCCGATATAAAAGAAGTTAAAATGCGCTATAAAATCGATGAGCATGACTACAACGTGCGAGTCAACCAAGCGCAACGTTTTTTAAAAGCGGGAGATAAGGTAAAAGCGACGATTACCTTCCGAGGTCGGGAAATTCAACACTCTAACCTAGCGGAAGAATTACTGGCTCGCATGGCCAAAGACTTACAGGATGTGGCTGAGGTACAGCAAGCACCAAAAAAAGAAGGTCGTAACATGATGATGATGTTATCGCCGAAAAAATAACTAACTAATCCGGAAAAAGGGGCTAAGTCCCCTTTTTTGTTCTTCGGAAATCCCGAAAGGAAACCAATAATCTAAAACAAATGTATTATCCGAGAATTAAGTCTCTGGATTGCAATCACAGGCACTCACAGGGGTTAACCTAGGAGCAAAAGACTATTGTGAAGCATAGCCTAAAAATTGATGACCGAGTTTACTGCTATTGAGCGTGAATGCGTGGATGGAGTAAACGCTCGACCGGTTGACCGTTTTTTAAATGTTCTTCGACAATCTGATTGACATCCTCTGGTTTAACACGACAGTACCAAGTTTCTTCAGGAATAATCCTCACCGTGGGGCTAGTGCTACACTGTCCTTGACAGCTACTGGTCATAACGATGACATCTTCTGGGAGAGCTGCCGTTTGCCATGCTAAAAGAAGCTCGGACGCACCCTGCACCGAACAGGAAGAATGCTGACAGACCATCACAAATCGCTTTTGGGGATAAGACATATTATCTAAAAAGTTGCAAAATTGGATAGTTCCCCGGTTATATTCTTGGGAGTCGCTTTGGGGAAGCATAGTTTTATTTTGCCCCGAATCCCCAATACTGGCAACACAAAAAAAGGGGGCGAAAAATTAACCATCGATCTTTAAAATAGAGTTCAGAGAAAAATTTAGTCAATCAAGAGGGTAAAAGTGGCATTCGCTAGTCATTGGATCATGTTAGGTTTATTACTGGGTTTTGCTGTCGCCCATAGCGGATTAGCCAGTTTACGAATGGGGGGAGAAGCTATCATCGGTGCGCGACTGTATCGGGTATTATTTGCCCTTGTGAGTATTCCTCTAGCGGTAATTTTAGTAGTTTATTTCTTCAATCATCGTTATGATGGTTTGCTTCTCTGGCAAGTACAGGGAGTCGCTGGAGTTAAAACCCTAGTTTGGATACTTTCGGCCATTTCTTTTTTCTTTCTCTATCCTGCCACCTTTAACCTGCTGGAGATTGCCGCTATCCAAAAACCCCAGGTTCATCTCTACGAAACCGGCATTCTGCGCGTTACCCGTCATCCCCAGATGGTAGGACAGGTGATCTGGTGTATTGCCCATACCCTCTGGTTAGGGACAAGCTTTACCCTATTGACTTCCCTAGGTTTAATTGCCCATCATCTTTTTGCTGTCTGGCATGGCGATCGCCGGTTAGAGAACCGTTACGGAGAGGCATTTTTAAAGGTGAAAGAACGCACCTCGGTGATTCCCTTTTTAGCAATTATCGATGGTCGGCAAAGCCTAAAATGGCAAGAATTCCTTCGTCCTGCCTATCTAGGAGTAACAGGGTTTATTCTACTCCTCTGGTGGGGGCATCCTTGGCTAATGCAAGCAACAAGTAAAATTTATTGGTGATTTTGCTCACAACCCCTTTCCTGTTGATCCCGATTGGTGTAGAATGGTTTCTATATCAAAATCAAGTTTTCATAAAATACGTTTAGACATGATACTATCCGTCAACGAAAAGAGCTTCCCTAAGCTAGTTTTAGAGTCTTCTCGTCCGGTACTCGTGCATTTTTGGGCTCCCTGGTGTGGTTTATGTCGTTTAATCCAACCCACCCTCTTTTCTTGGCAAAATGAGTGTCAAGATGCGATTCAATTAGTCGGTGTCAATGCCGATGAGAATTTTCAATTAGCTAATAGTTTTCGTCTGCGTAGTCTGCCTACGTTAATTCTCTTCGATCAAGGTGTTCCCGTTCATCGTCTGGAGGAAATTCACAGTCGCGAGGAATTGCATCAAACCCTGCGACTAATGGCCAAAAATCAAATCCTGCGTTTAGCTTAAGGGAAAGATACCTTTTCTGATGGGTTCTGTGGGTAAAATGTCTTCTAAGATACGGTAACGCTGGTGGGTGAGTGGAACGAACCACTCCAGACACAGAGAACACAAAGATCGATCGCTCTTATATCAATTAAACTTATCACACAAAGAATAAGAGAGCCTCTGATGGGACTGGCAGAGATAATATAATAGGACAAAAAGTAGATAATCCCAATTCCTACAACTCCCATAGTTCCCCCAGTTCAAAAAATTAGGAGGCTTAAAAAAATGCCGATTGGTGTGGCTGAATTTGTCGAAAATCAGGAAAATCGCTGTCCTGTGGTATTACTACTGGATACCTCTGGTTCAATGTCAGGGGAACCGATTAAGGCTCTCAATGATGGTATCAAAACCTTTCAGCAGGATGTGATGCGGGATACCCAAGCGACGTTGAGCGTAGAAACCGCCATTGTTACCTTTGGTAAGGGAGGGGTTAAAACCGTGCAAGATTTTGTCGGGATTGATCAATTTACGCCACCGACTTTAACCGCAGGAGACTTAACTCCCATGGGAAAAGCGATTGAATTGGCCTTAGATTTAATCGAAGATCGTAAAGCGATTTATAGAAATAATGGTATCCAATATTATCGCCCCTGGATATTTTTAATTACTGATGGTGCGCCTACGGATCAATGGAATCTGGCAGCGCAACGGGTAAAACAAGCAGAAGCAGAAAATCGGGTTTTATTTTTTTCTGTAGGTGTTCAGGGTGCTGATATGGAGAAGCTTAAACAGATTTCTAATAATCCCCCCGTGTTACTCAATGGGTTAGATTTTCGGGAATTATTTCAGTGGTTAAGTAACTCAATGAAACGAGTTTCTGGTGGTAAAATTGGAGCGGCGATCGCTTTACCACCAGTGAATTGGGGACAAATTACCACCTAGAGGACAGTTAATTATGTGGAGAACATTATGTCAGTCGGTGGTCGGTAGTTTTCACGTCCAAACGGGATTACCCTGTCAAGATTATGGTGATTATAAATTATTGGGTCAGGATGTTTTGATTGGAGCCGTGGCCGATGGGGCCGGTAGTGCCAAACATTCGGATTTGGGTGCGAAAATAACAGTTAAAGCAGCGCTGCAATTTTTAGAGTATAAGCTCAAAAAAACAGCATTAGCTGCCACTGGAACTGAAGCGGAATTAAAGGAAATATTCCGGCGACTGTTGGCTTATGTTCAGCAAATTCTCCAAGAAGAAGCCGAAAAAGAACAGTTAGATATTAATGATCTGGCGACAACTTTACTGGTTGTTTTGGTTACTTCAAAACGATTAGCGGCGATGCAGATAGGAGATGGTTTTATTGTGTTCAAACCTCTGGGAGGAAATTATCAGTTATTGTTTCAGCCTGACAAGGGGGAATACATCAATGAAACCACTTTTGTTACTTCTAGTAATGCTTTGGAGGATATGCAAATAAAAATTTTAACCGAGCCAGTTGCCTTTATTTGTGTGGCGACGGATGGAGTGGAAAAGGTATCGATCGATTATAAAAATTGGCAGCCTTTTCCGCCTTTTTTTCAGCCATTAGAGGAATATTTACAACAGACAGAAACGCCATTGCAAGAAGACCTCAAAGAATTTTTAGAGCGGGAGGATTTAAATAAGTTAACAACCGATGATAAAACCTTACTCCTAGCTTTTTGTTTAAGAAACTGAGGGGTTTAAGAAACCGGGTTTCTGGATCTGGCAAGGAAACGACTAGATAAATTTTTCTGAACAGCACAAATACTCGGAGATTTTTTGATGTCTTTAACTTATCGCTGTCAACTACAGAATCGCTGGATTACACTGACGCAAGAACTGGCGAACAGTGGCGAAGCGAAAGTATGGCACACTAACTTTAATGGGTACTTAGCGAAAATCTACCACAATCCCCATAATGAAAGGGTTGATAAATTACAGTTAATGGTGAGAAATCGGCCTGGGGATCCTAATGCTCATCTTAACCATATTTCCTTCGCTTGGCCCTATTCTATCTTGGAAGATAACCAGGGAAAAGTCGTTGGTTTTTTAATGCCAGAAGTGGTGGGTTCAGAAACATTATTAAAGCTTTGTACGCCCATAATGAGAAGAAAATACAAGTTAGAAACTAATTGGTATTTTCTTCATGTAGTAGCGCGGAATATAGCCGCTATTATCGAAGCAATTCACCTTAAAGGTTATGTTTTGGGAGACATCAAGCTAGAAAATATCTTAGTGAATAATCGGGCGTTGCCTACAATTATTGATACAGATTCATTTCAAGTATCAGATCCCTATAGCGGTAAAATATATCGGTGTTTAGTTGGCTCAGAAGGATTTACGCCGGCGGAATTAATCGGAGTGAATATAGCAGATGTAGATCAAACAGAAGTGCATGATCGCTTTCGATTAGGAGTTGTTATTTATTATCTATTATTTGGCGGGCCGCCGTTTCGGGGATTGTGGCAAGGAGGAGGGGATTCCCTGGAACAGTCGGAACTAATTCGACGGGGACTATGGCCTTTTTCTGGGGATAAATTGCTTGTACCTAGTAATACTACCATACCATTAAATATTTTACATCCCGACTTACACGCCTTATTTTTGCGCTGTTTCAATGAGGGACATAAATTCCCCCACAGACGACCGACGGCTAAGGAATGGTGCGATACTTTGGAAGCTGCATTAAATGAGGTTATACGCTGTGGCAAAGTTGATAATCATTACTACAACCGCAGTTACGGAAAGTGTTATTGGTGTGAGCGATTTAGTGATTTAAATTTTGATATTTTTCCGGGGAACAGTATCGCTACTGTGACATCTACACCGTCACCTAAAGTATCGCCCAGATCGCCCTCTTCGCCACCACCTCGTCCAGTTTCGCCACCACCTCCCCCAGTATCGATTAAATCATCTCCTTCACCTATACCTCCTCAAAGATGGTCGCGTCGTAAAGTCTTAATAAATTTGGGGTTAGTTACAGTAGGGACAGTCGCTAGTAATATTTTCGCTCAGTTGTTTCGTCAGAATCCTACTCCTTCTCCTTCACCTCGTCCTTCAAGTTCTGCATCTATCAGGTTTACAAAGCCAACTCCATTTACAGAAAACCTACCCAATGGAGTAACACTGGAGATGGTAGGCTTACCAGCAGGTCAATTTCTCATGGGATCTCCTGACAGTGATCCCGATGCTTCGGATTCTGAAAAGCCTCAACACCAAGTTAAAGTCAACAGTTTTGCGATTGGGAAATATCCGGTGACTCAGGCACAATATCAAGCAGTAATGGGAACAAATCCCTCTTATTTTAAAAATAATCCCCAAAATCCGGTAGAAAAGGTTAGTTGGAATGACGCTCAAGCCTTTTGTCAGAAATTGAGTCAGATAACAGGGAAAACCTATCGTCTCCCCACAGAAGCGGAATGGGAATATGCTTGTCGTGCGGGGACTACTACTCGCTTTTATTTCGGTGATGATGCTAATCAGTTAGGAGATTACGCTTGGTATGACGACAATTCTCAGGGGACAACTCATCCTGTGGGTCAGAAAAAGCCCAATGCTTGGGGACTCTATGACATGAGTGGCAATGTTTGGGAGTGGTGCGAGGACAATTGGCACGATAACTATATCGGAGCGCCAAAGGATGGCAGTGCTTGGCTGACAAATGATAATAATGATCATATATTGCGTGGCGGCTCTTGGGACGTTCTTCCCGGGGGTTGCCGTTCTGCGGTTCGCGCCGACCTCGTTCTCCGCTTCAGCAGCTGCGGTTTTCGGGTGGTGTGCGGTGCTGGGAGGACCCTGTAACCCTTATTCCCTTTTTACCCTTTTTACCCTTTTTCTCTTTTTCCCGCCGCTAGGCGGGTCGATTTTTTTGAAAAAATTGAGGTAGTGTTAAATTTTGTTAAGGACAATGAAAAATGAAACAGTTATCGGTTGTTAAAAAGCCGTGGGTTGGGTTGAGGAAGGAAACCCAACCCAATGATTTAAAAATGTTGGGTTTCACTATCGTTTGGCCTAACCTACGATCAGACTACGGACGAAAAAGTGAGCGCCGATCTCCTAGGGTGTGTTAATGTTGGTGTAGCCTACCAGCCGACTTTACATGGCGGGTTACTGTAACCTTAAGGATCTCAAGTGTTTTGTCAAGGATAATTTGGGGGATTTTGCTCACCAATGAAACAAGCTATTACAGCGAAGGTTGTTAAAATAACCACCAACAAGGCCGAAAAAATCTTGTTAAATTCTGGTTTTAACAAAAAACAAGCTCAAGTTATCTTAAGCAAAATTACTAATTTTTGTCAACATTGGAAAATTCTTGAAATGTCTTTATTTGGTTCAGTATTAAGGGAAGACTTTCGAGTTGATAGTGATATTGATGTTCTTTATAAGTTTGCTCCCAATCATGGCTGGGATTTGTTTGATATTGTTCAGATGAAAGAAGAATTAGAGGAGATATTCGGACGCAAAGTTGACTTGGTTAATCAAGAGGGACTGAAAAACCCCTATCGTCGTTACGAAATTTTAAAAACTCATCAGCTAATTTATCGTCATGAACAGTCGTGAGGCTGGCTATCTTTGGGATATGGTCGAAGCTATTACTAATATCCAAGAATTTATTCAAGATGTTTCTTTGGAAGAATATTCCAAGAGTCTTTTGTTACAAAGTGCTGTGGAAAGACAATTAGAAATTTTAGGAGAAGCATCCCGTAGAATTCCTGAGACTTTTCAACAAAAACACACCAAAATTGATTGGAGGGGAATTATTGGACTCAGAAATATTATTAGCCATCAGTACGATCAGGTTCAACCAGAAATTGTCTGGAATATTATTACAGTAAGACTTTCTCCTTTGCTAGAACAATTGCAGTCTCTATTACCACCATTGCCCCAATGATAATAATTTAAAAAATTAAGTTAATGGCAGATTATGACTGCTATCCTCTCTGGGTAATCGATCAAATAGGTGAGATAGATTTCTCGGAATTACCCTTTAGCAGTGAACAGTAAATAATTATCGCTTAGAATGAATTGTAAAGGTTACGAAGCAGTAGTTTTTTTTGATGACGAGGCGGGTATCTTTCACGGTGAGGTGGCCAACGTCCGAGATGTTATCACTTTTCAGGGAGAGAGTGTAGCGGAATTGCAGCAAGCTTTTGCTGATTCAGTGGAAGATTACCTAGCTTTTTGTGCCGAGCGCGGGGAAAAGCCAGAAAAACCTTTTTCTGATAGTTTTCTGTCACAGCCACACCCGAAATTACACCAACAAATTTAGCAATAAGTAGGTTGGGCCCTCGGAACGAAACCCAACCCAATTATTTAGGGTTTGCTGAAAAAGGCCTAGGGTGGGGTCAGGCAGAAGGCTCCGAGGCTGCGAGGCAAGAGTTTCAGGCTTTGTTGCCCTGCTTTTTTGTACCAGTTTGTGTACTGCACGAAAGATAATGCCAGGTTTTTGAAGGTCCCAATCCTATTTTCGCAGCAGTAACATCGGATTTTAACAGGTCAAAAGCCTTATTTTAAAAGGGTTTTACCATTATTCAGCAAGCCCTACTTATTAATTTTCCTGCATTTTTATGCTCACTTTGTTCTTTTCGCTCTTCTGCTCTGACACCAGATTTTTTGTTCTCGAGGATTTCTCGGTCTTTTTTCACCATTTCTTTTAAAGAGTAACTCCACCGTCCACGGGTAAAACCACACCTGTCATATAGGGGTTGATAATCAAACTCAATACTGCTAGGGCGACTTCTTCGGGTTGCCCTAAATGTTCGACAGGTAGGGCAGAAACCGCCCATTTGCTCAGGTCGGAGCGTTCCGAATCACCTTGACTGGTCCAGATGCTTGTATCTTCTATTAATCCGGGGGCAACAACGTTAACGCGAATAGGAGCGAGTTCTAGGGCGAGGGCGCGTCCAAATACGGCTACAGCACTATTAGCGGCGGCTATGACGGAAATTCCGCCCATTTTGGAATATTTGAACATAGTGACGCTGGATGTCAGGGTAATAGAACCGTCCTTGGCCAAAGTTTTCAGGGAGCCACGCACTGCTAAAAAGGTTCCCCAGAATTTCTCCATACCTCCCCGGGCCGTTTCTGCGGTCATTTCGGTTAATAAGGCTCGCGGCATATTTCTGTCTCCGAGAGAGGTGACTACTAAATGGTCAAAGTTGCCAATTTCTGCAAAAAAGGCATTAACAGAATCTTCTTCTAAAAAATTAACAGTTTTGGCTTCAATCTCCCCGGAAATTAGGGCAACAGCCGCAGCTAATTTCTCTTGAGAAGCATGGGAAAGCACCACTTTTGCCCCCAGGGAGAGCAATTTTTCGGCAATCGCTAGGTCAATCCCGGAGCTTGCACCAATAATAACGACTTTTTTACCCGATAAGGAATCAAACATTTTTTTGTCTCCAAAAATTCAAGAAAAACTGACAACTATTACAGTATATTGACTGGCTTTTGGGCAGCAACTAACCAATAAGTTATGGCCGAGGAACTTAGCAAATTATCCAGAGCCTTAATGTTTAAATTATAGGTTTCTTCGTCTAATTTTCCCGATTGCAATTCCTCTGTTAACCAAGACTTAAGATGGCGAAAATGTCTGAACCAGCACTCCTCCGTCACCTCGACAAATTGAACATCTTTAAACCCTGCCTGTTGATAAAGATTTTGATACTCGGCAATATCTTTGACCGTGTTTGCTTGGGGAACTGTCCAATCTCCTAAAAGTTCTGTTGTGGCAAAACTCAGATCTGAGAGAATTAAGGTTCCCCCCGGCTTTAATACTCGCCAAGCTTCTTGTAAGAATTGCCGCCTAGTATTAAAATAAAAAGCCGCTTCTACACAAATAATTTGCTCAAAAGAATGATCGGCAAAATCCATCTCTACCGCATCCATTAACAGAAATTTACCCTCGGGAAAATTCAAGAGACTTCTGGCAATTTGTGTCGGAGAAATGTTAATGCCCACAATTGCTGTCAATGGGTAATATTTGAGAAGATAATGGGTAGTTGCTCCCAAACCACAGCCAACATCAAGAATTGTTCCCTGTTTGTTGGGAATAAATTCTAAAAGTTTCTCCATCAGAGTAGAGGATGCTTCCTGTTGATCTTGGGTATGGGAGAGCCAATAACCGACATTAAAAAACTCTCTTTCACCATAAAACTCTCGAATCGAAGGACTACAAATTAAATCATCGAATCTACTAATCCATTCATTTTTATCCATTGTTAAACTCACTTAACTCTTTCGGCAAAAACTACATTAGTCTAACACGATTGGGCTTAGTAGAACCCACTTTCCGCACTTCTTAACATTCAATTGATAATTTTTACTAATATATTGCTTACAATCCTTTGCCAGTAAAGATTATAGCTACAATCATGGATTTTTATCAAGGTGAAGAATTGCAAATTTTTTTCTCAGAAAAAATCAATTATTGAAATTTTTCTCAATAGTAGTTTCTACAATCAAGGTTTTTCGTCAAAACATCTTGGGGAATGTAAAAATATATAAAAGTATATGAAGCGGTGCGGAATGTCGGCTGCTAAGGCACTATGCTGAATCATATTGTTTTTTAACACACAGAGTTGTCATGCCTAATTTTTCGCACACTTGTAACAGTATTAACTACGACCCTGACAGCACAATCCTGAGTGCTGAGTGCCAAGCTCGCGATGGAGAATGGCTCCCCACCGAACTGACGCTTAGTGACCATATCGGTAATATAGATGGGGAATTGCAGTTCGGGGATCAAAACTTCCAAGAAACCTGCCAAGATTGTCACCTTGAGTTCGGGGATGGAGAGCAATCCGTATGGTTGGTGTGTACTTGTGAAACAAGGGATGGGAAATGGAAACCTACGCAAATACTGTTAGACAGTCAGATCGATAATAACGATAGCCAACTGGAAATCGGATAGGCTAGGGGAAGACGCAAGAAATCCAGGATTCCGCTATCTGTTGGCTAGGAAACCTACACTTACCCGCAAGAGAAGTGTAGGTAGTTCACCAAGTATTTGACTTGAGTAAGACGGCAATATATGTTACTATCGCAAGGTAATCGCAGCTAGCTTGAAAAAGCTGCCACTCAAAACTAGGAATGACCATGAATTATCCTAATAGCGAACAAAGTAAAGCAATCCCCTTCTTTGCTCGTTTTTTATCTGCGGACCAAGACGAGGCTCCGACTCCCGATTCCCCCCCCGATTCTCAACCCGCTCCCGTTTGGACTTGGAAATGGCCTTCTGACTGGGAAGATAGTTAATTAATTTAAAGATTGCTTTCAGTAATTCAGACAGAAATAAACTGCCGCCATAAGTCAAGCAGGAGTAAGATTTATGGCGGTTTTTTGTTGTATTTAGGGTTTGCTGAAAAAGTCAATTTGCCGGTGAGGGCAGCGGGGGGAGAAGGTGCTTAGTCAAGTTAAAACTACTCTTCAGCAATTTCGACTTCTTTGGGAGCAATGGGTTCTTCGGCAGCAATTTCTACTTCAATAGCCTTTTTCAGGTTAAGTTTTAGAACTTGAGAAATTGGCAAACCTTCCACCTCATTGATGAGATATTCTTGAGTTTCTGTTTCACGACGTTTGAGATAGACCGTTTTAAGCAGTGCCTCAATGCCATAACGCGTAACAATGTCGCCAATAATGGTAGAGATGCCTAAGACCCCAAGTCCACCAATTAGTCCCAGCGGACCGCCTAACCCAAAAAGCGCGTAAATCATCGGATAGGCAGTACCACCGGATGCGGCAACAGCAATAATGAAAATAATGCCGGGGAGTCCCAGAGATGCAAGTTTTTGAACAACTTCATCCAGAGAAATTCCCCAGGAGACAAGTTTTTTGTTGATGTCTGTGGGATTAATTCCGAGAAAATCATTGGGAATGGCCGTTTCAGTAGTTTCCGTCATTGATGAGACTCCTAAAATCACTAAGTTGGATTGGTTGGTCGGGATTTCAGTCATATAAAATCCATGGTAAGGCAAAAGAATACAAATCGGCTGTCTAGCAATCAGATGCCTTGCAGCATTTTACATTAGTCTTACCGTTCACACAACTTGTAGAAAATCGTCAGTTCTTAGATTAAATCCTGTTGAAAAGATAGATGAGATTGGGGAGAAACAATTGATAACTGGGTTTTTCAAGTTGAATTGGGAGTTAACCATAGTCTTAAAAACGGGTTTGGTATCAAATCTCAAGGCAAACTTTTAACTCTTCGGCTAAAATCTGGACATGGGGTTCCACCATAATCGAGACATGATTTCCTAGGACGAAATGAATCTCAACTGGCTCTGTAGAAAATTCACTCCAGCCTAAAGAGGAATCCTCGCAATCTCCAGCTATTAAATCTTTATTTGGATCATCAGATAATTCCTCACTGGCCCGTATAATCGTAATTTTACCAGGATAAGTCTGTTTAGGGAGATAATCAATCAGGCATAAACAGCTAGTTTTATAGGCTTGGACAATTTTTGCAAGCTGCCTAGTTTCCGCATTGGGAGGAAGCATATTAGCCAGTTTAAAAAAGTTTAAGGCGTATTTTAATTGTTCCTCCACTGTTAAGAGTTGAAGAGTTTCATAGGAAATATCGATGGTTTTATCTAAATAAACTTCGATACCTTTGCTGACTTCGGCTAACCACCGCGCATGATCCCAATTAATATAATCAAGCAAAATTTGTTTGTCTTTATAAGTGGGTGCTGAAGAATCAATGATTGCTAGTAATGCCACTTGTTCACCCTGATTAACCAACTGTTGAGCCATTTCAAAAGCCACATTACCACCGTAGGAATGTCCTCCCAAAAAGTAGGGTCCTTGGGGTTGTAAATCCTGCATGGCTTTAAGATAAATACTGGCTATATCCTCAATGCGAGTGATTTCTCCAAACTGTTGATAGAGATCATTTTCAAAACTGTAGAAAGGTTGATCTTTTCCTAAATAACGTCCTAAATGGTAAAAATAAAATGGTCGTCCCCCGGCCCCAGGGACACAGAAGAAAGGCGGCTTTGAACCATGAGGTTGAATGGGAACCAAACAAGACTGATTAGATGGATCTAAACCGGTTTTAATAATAGTCGCTAACTGTTCAATAGTTGGGTTTTGAAACAGTGTTGTTACGGCAATTTCTTTGCCCAACTGTTCCTTAATTTGAGTTATTAAATAAGGAGCCAACAGGGAATGACCACCGAGATCAAAAAAGTTATCCTGCACGCTAACTTTGTCAATTTTTAGCACTTTTGACCAAATTTGTACTAGGCTTAATTCTAACTGATTACGCGCTTCAATAAATCTGTCTGAATCACTGGGGTTACTAGGAGCTTTTAACGCACGGCGATCAATTTTTCCGTTAGCTGTTAAAGGGAAAAACTCCAGCATCACAAAAGCAGCCGGAACCATATAACCGGGCAATTTATGGCTAAGAAATTGACGCAAATCGCCACTTGTTAGCTTTACTCCTAGCTTAGGTACAATATAGGCAACTAACTGTTTTTCCCCGGGATTGTCTTCACGAACAATCACACAAGAAGACTGTACCGCCTGATTTTGACTAAGTACAGCCTCAATTTCTCCCAATTCAATACGGAAGCCGCGAATTTTTACTTGATTGTCAATCCGTCCTACATATTCAATATTACCATCGGGTAAATAACGGGCCAAGTCTCCCGTTTTATATAATTTTGACGGCTCATTGCCCCCCTTATTAAGGGGGGTTGGGGGGATCACTTCATCCTTCTCAAAAGGATTAGGGATAAATTTTTCTTGGGTTAATTCGGGACGGTTAAGATAACCTTTGGCTAATCCTGCACCAGCAATATGTAATTCTCCTACTACACCAATCGGGACAGGTTGGAGATAGTTATCTAAAATGTAAACCTGTGTGTTGGAGATTGGACAACCAATGGGAATTGACTTTATTGTTGCCTCTAGTTGTTTAGGAATAGGATAGCAACAGGTAAAAGTTGTACTTTCTGTTGGTCCATATCCATTAATAATTTGCGTCAATGGCAAAGTTTCCAGTGCTTTATGAACATGAGCAACTGAAAGTGCTTCTCCACCAATTAGTAGCTGTTTAATTCCTGATAAAGCTTGGGAATTATCGTCAATAATCTTATTGAACAAAGCAGCCGTTAGCCATAAAATAGTAATGCCATGTTTGTCTATTGCATTTCTTAAACTTGTAGCGGTAGGAATATCTTCCGTAAAAATCACACATCTCGCACCATGTAATAAAGCACCCCAAATCTCAAAGGTAGAAGCGTCAAAAGCAATGGGAGCCATTTGTAAAAATCTTTGTGTTGCATCCAGATGTGCGTAATTTACGCCAAACAAAAGACGGTTAACGCTACGATGAATAACCTCAACGCCTTTAGGTTTACCTGTAGAACCAGAAGTATAAATGACGTAGGCTAAATTATCCGCAGAAACTGTGCTGTTCAGATTCTGCTGACTTGCTTGATTAATTTGTTGCCAATCTTTGTCTAAACAGATAACAATAGCCTGATGATTTGGCAAGGAATTCTGTAAAGATTCGCAGGTTAATATTATTTTAACCTGGGTATCTTGGAGCATGAAGCTAATGCGTTCTTGGGGATAATCTGGGTCAATAGGAACATAAGCTCCACCGACTTTAAGAATAGCCAATAATCCCACAATCATGTCTAAGGAACGCTCTAGACAAATCCCCACTAATTCCTCTGGTTTTACTCCTAATTTTTGCAGGTAATGGGCTAATTGATTAGCACGACAATTTAATTCATTGTAGGTTAATTTTTGCTCTGAACATACCACTGCTACCGCATCGGGTGTGCGTTTTACCTGTTCTTCAAATAATTGATGAATACATTTATCAGAGGGATAATCTGTGTGAGTTTCGTTCCACAATGATAACAATTGATAACGTTCTTCATCACTTAACATCGATAACTCAAAAATTCCCATATTGGGATTAGCTGCAATCGCAGTTAAGAGATTCTGAAAATGTTGCCCCATTTGGTTAATAGTGGGGGCAGCAAACAAATCCGTACTATAACACCAAACCGCTTCTAAACGATCAGAAACTTCCCAAAAATTTACCTCTAAATCAAATCGCGCTTTAAGCTCAACAGATAAAGGCAAACTCTCCATCTTTAAGCCAGATAAACTGGCCTCAGATTGGGGAGTATTTTGCAGTGAGAACATCACCTGTATCAAAGGATTGTGACTTAAATCTCGGTTTAATTGTAATTTTTCTACTAACATTTCAAAAGGCAAATCTTGATGGGCATAAGCTGATAAAGTTGTTTGCTTTACTCGTTCTAATAACTCCAGAAAACTCGGATTTCCCGACATATCACCCCTTAAAGCCAAAGTATTGGCAAAAAAGCCCATTAATTTCTCAATTGCCGAACTATTACGATTAGCTATCGGAGAACCCACCAAAACATCTAATTGACCACTATAACGAGAAATTAGGACAAAAAAAGCCGCCAGTAAAGTCATAAATAGTGTTGCTCCTGACTCCTGACTTAACCGTTTGAGGCGTTGTGTTAAGTCTTGATTCAGGCGAAAAACTTGCCCATCACCCCGGAAACTAGGAATTGGAGGACGGGGATAATCCGTCGGCAATTCTAAAATAGTAGGTGCATCTTGTAACTGTTTTTGCCAGTAATTAAGTTGACGCTCCAAAACTTCACCGGTGAGCCATTGACGTTGCCATACGGCAAAATCGGCGTATTGAATCGATAATTTAGCGAGAGGGGAAGGCAAACCCTGGACAAAGGCCGCATAAAGTTGAGATAATTCATCAAAGAAGATGCTCAAAGACCAACCATCGTAAATAATATGGTGCATCTTCAACAGCAATACATACTCTTGAGAACCCAGTTTAAGTAACTTAAATTGGACTAATGATTCCTTGGCTAGATTAAAGGGTTTTAAGGAGAAAGCAATCGCTATTTCTTGCAGATGTTCTGTTTGTTCATTCTTTGATAAACCTTGTAAATCTTCCAGGGGTAAACTGACGGGTGAAGGAGGAGCAATGCACTGAATTGGTTGCCCTTCTACCATGGGAAAAGTGGTTCTTAAAATTTCGTGACGGCGAATCAGTTCACTGAGACTTTGTTCTAAAGCCAACAGATTGAGGGAGCCTTCTAACCGCAAAGCTTCCAACAGATTATAGGAATGACTATCGGGAGAAAGTTGCTGCAGAAACCAGAGTCGTTGTTGAGCAAAAGAGAGGGGTAAATCCTGATACCGTGACACAGAAATAATCTCTAAATCAACAGTATTAGTTGGGATTTTTGCCGCTCTTAAAAAGTCCAAAATTTCAGGTTTTTTGGCGGCGATTTCTTCTTTAATTTCTGGGGTCATAACCCCTTTGGGAGCCTGAAAACGAAGTTTTTCGCCTTCCAGCCACAGTTTAATATCTAAACCCTTTAAATAGGCTAAAAAATCTCCTACTTTCACTTACCAATTGCCTCCAAAGTTGTTGTTAAATTAGCTCTAAATCACGAAGTTTGCCCTGAGGATGAAAAAGTCCATAGATTGCCATTGACTAGGATCAATATTTGTCCTTTGCCGTTTTAACTGTCTTGCTAAACTATTGATATCAGCTAAAACTTTAACCGTTTTTATAATTCACCATCCTCATAATCTTCCAAGCTTTCAGTCATAGCTGTTTCTCCCGGTGCAACGGTAAGAACTTCAATGATTTGGGCTAAATTAGCGATAGTTGGGTATTCCAGCAGATTTTGTAAAGACAATTCCACCGAGAAAAGATCGCGGGAACGGGAAATAACCTGAGTCGCTAACAAAGAATGTCCTCCCAATTCAAAGAAATTATCCTTAATCCCAATACGTTCGACTCCCAAAACTTCACTCCAAATTTGAGACATTTGAGTTTCAATCGGGGTACGAGGTGCGAGAAATCCCGTAGCTAAATTGCGCGTAGCTGTATCGGGTGTAGGCAAAGCCAGCCGATCTACTTTACCATTAGGAGTTAAAGGTAGGGTATTAAGCAAAACAAAAGCCTGGGGAACCATATAACTAGGTAGCTTTTGTTGGACAAATTCCCGCACCTGTGGTATCAGCTTCTGGACTAATTTACCATATAGAGGATTATTCGTATAATCAGTCCAGGATTTGGGAATAATCGTCTCATCATCCCAAAAATTGGGGTATGGTTGTTGATCAACTTTACTTATTATCGGTTCTAAGATGGCATTCTGGCGACAGAAAACCACATCGAAAGAACCATCTTGACTACCTTCCCACCAACTGAGATGAACAGTGTAACCTAACTGTTCTCCCAGTTGCCACATTTGCTCAGGATTAATCCCTATTCTGGTATTTTTTGCTAACAATTGCCGCAATTCTCCCACCGTTTTTACCCCAGGAGGATTTTCTAAACAGTCTAAAATTTGTAGCGCCTTTTGTAATCGTTGATTGGGTACATCTCTAATACCTAAATATTCTGGTTGTTCCAGTTTTAGTTTATCTTGTATTTGCCCTAAAGAAAACCGATCCCGCTGCCAATTTAGCCAAGGAATTGCGGTTTTTTGCCCATCAGTATCCAGATGTAAAGTAACATCATAGCGGAATTGGGTTAACTCATTGTCAGCCTGACCCCGTTTCGGTGCAATTTCTACCCAAGAAATTCGCGGAAAACGTTGTTTAAGCGCGATAAAGAACTGAGGTGCAATTAACAATTCTTCTTCGGTAGCTACACTTTGATTCACCTGTTTTTGCCATTCTTCAAGGGTTTTATTAGCTTCAGCGCGAGCTAACTGTACCGCGGCATGGTAAGGCTCTAGTAAGGACAAATTACGGATATCACCTAGGAAAATCTTACCCTGATCCGCAATCGTCTTGACTGCTCCTGCGATAACTTGTAATAGATAATCGACACTAGGAAAATACTGAACCACAGAGTTAATTACTACTCGATCAAAAGTAGCTTGGGGAATGCCAGTAAAATCATCGGCTGTTCGGTGTAATAATTTTACTTTGCCCTCTAAACCCTCAATTGTGCTGCATAAATGTTCGAGGTTATTAATAGTAGCAGCGGAATAATCGGCTCCCCAATATTCCTGACAATGTTTCGCCACACGGAATAGCAATAAGCCACTTCCGCAACCAATTTCTAACACTCGTTGCGGTGGTTGATTTCCTAAAATTCGGCTCACTGTCTGATCAACCCATTCCCGCATTTCTGCTGCGGGAATAGCTTGTCGCGTATAACTACTATTCCAACCACTAATATTAAAAGTGGGGTCCTCGGTTTGAGGTTGGGGTTTACTGTAGGATTCTTCGTAAATCTTTTGCCAATCACTAACATATTCACTCTGCCATTGAGCAAGCTGTTGGGGCAATACTTGACCCTTGAGAGCCGGAACTAAGTAGGCTACCAAATTAGTATTAAGCTGGTCTTGATCATGATCACTTGCCTGATCAGCGCGAGCCATCACAACCGCTTCTTGTACTAGGGGATGTTGGCTCAAAACTGCTTCAATTTCCCCTAATTCAAGGCGGAAACCCCTTACTTTAACCTGATTGTCAATTCGTCCCAGATATTCAATTTTTCCATCAGGTAAATAACGAGCTAAATCTCCCGTTTTGTATAATTTTGACGGCTGCTCTCCCCCCTTATCAAGGGGGGTTAGGGGGGGATCAAGGGAGACAAACGGGTTAGAGATAAACTTCTCGGCGGTCAATTCTGGGCGATTCAAATAACCTCTGGCCACCCCTGCTCCTCCGATGTGTAATTCCCCGGGTACACCGATAGGAACCGGTTGTAAATGCGAGTCTAAAATATAAACTTGGACATGAGGAATTGGCCGACCAATAGTTATTTTTGTGTCAAAAGGCGTACATTTAGCTACCGTTGCACAAACACTTCCTTCTGTGGGTCCATAACCATTAAAGAAATTTCGTCCCTGGGACCATTTTTTCACCAATTCAGGAGAACAAGCTTCCCCGGCGACAATAATAGTTTGCAGAGAGGAAAGATTTTCCCAAGACAGAACCGCTAAAGCTGATGGCGGTAGAGTAATATGAGTAATCTTATTCTCCCGTAATTGCTTGATTAAGGGTAAACCGGGCATTAAATTTTCTTTACTTGCCAAATAAAGTGTCGCTCCTGCTCCCAAAGCCATTAAAACTTCTGAAATACAGGCATCAAAACTAAAAGAAGCAAATTGAAGCACTCGACTCTGAGAAGACACAGCAAAAGTCTGAATTTGCGCCAAAGCTAAGTTACACAACCCTTGATGTTCAACCATCACCCCTTTAGGTTTACCCGTAGAACCAGAAGTATAAATCACATTAGCTAAATTAGAAGCTGTTACCTTCCCCGTCAAATTATCCCGGTTCATTGGTTTAATTTCTTGCCAAGTTTCAGCTAAAAAGATGGTTTTGCCTCGATGATTTGGGAGTTTATCAATCAGTAAACTTTGGGTTAGTAATAAGGGTACTTGACTATCCTCTAACATAAATTGTAAGCGTTCTTGAGGATATTCCGGGTCAAGGGGTAGATAGGCAGCACCGGCTTTAAGGATGCCTATTAATGCCACAATCATGTCTAAAGAGCGCTCTACACATAAACCGACTATTACCTCGGTTTCTACACCTAAAGAGCGTAAATAGTGAGCTAGTTGATTGGCCCGACTATTTAATTCTGCATAGGTCAACTGTTGATTTTCAAAGACTACTGCTACTGCATCAGGGGTACGCGCTGCTTGTTCCTCAATTAATTGATGAATACACTTGTTATAGGAGTAATCTGCTTTTGTCTCATTCCACTCCTCTAATAGTTGATACTCTTCCTCTGGGTTTAATAAGGGTAGTGAAGCTACTGATTGACGGGGATTTTCCACAATTGCCGCTAACAAAGTCTTAAAATGATTCATCAGGCGGACAATAGTTTCAGCATCAAATAAATCCCTGTTATAAGAGCAAAAACCGCCTAATCCTTCCGGTGTATCCCAGAGGTAAAGTTCTAGGTCAACCCTAACTGAATCAAATCCCGATGGTATCTCCTCAATCTTTACTCCGGGTAAATCCCAGGGAGAACTAGGAGCATTCTGAAGGGCAAAAACTATCTGTGTTAAAGGATTACGATCTAAATGACGCTCAATTTGTAATTTTTCGACTAACATCTCGAAGGGTAAATCTTGATGGTCGTAAGCATCTTGAGTAGTTTGTCTGACCTGCGCGAGAAAATCCTCAAAGGTCGGGTCTTGAGATAAATCAAATCTTAACACTAAACTATTGACAAAAAAGCCGATTAACCCTTCAATTTCGGTGCGGTTACGGTTAGCAATTGGTGAACCAATTACCACATCTGTTTGTTGACTATAACGAGATAGTAACACAGCAAAACCCGCTAGTAATGTCATAAAGAGAGTGCTACCGGACTCTTGACTGAGTTTTTTCAGTTGTTGCGTTAGTTGACTATCTAGTTGCAGTCGCTCCGTCCCACCGCGAAAACTTTGGATTGCTGGCCGGGGACGGTCTGTGGGAAGTTGGTGTAGTAGGGGAACCCCGGTTAATTGTTGCTTCCAGTAGCTTAATTGACGGTCTAATACTTCATTGGTTAACCATTGACGCTGCCACAAGGCAAAGTCAGCATACTGTATCGATAAATCAGGTAAATCTGCTTTTGTCCCGGTGCAGAAACTTCGATAATAGACTGATAATTCGTCGATTAAAACACCTATTGACCAACCATCCGCCGCAATATGATGAATGGCTAATAATAGTACATATTCCTCTGTCTTGACTTGCCATAATTTGACTCGTAATACTGACCCTGATTCGAGATCAAAGGGTTCGGAGGCTGCTGCTAATAACAGGTTTTTTACCTGTTGCTCAGAATGACTGAGGTTTTGCAGATTGACAACTGGCAAGGTGAAGGTTACATTAGGATCTATCGCTTGTATTGGTTTGTTATCTTTGAGTTTAAATTGAGTCCGTAGGGGTTCATGGCGTTGAATAATTGCCTGGAAAGCTTTTTCTAAGGCTTTAACATTGAGATTTCCCTGCAAACGCATCGTTAAATCAATAGTATAAGCCCCACTTTCTCCTTCTAATTGATTCACAAACCAGAGACGTTCCTGTGCCCAGGATAGGGGAATATCATCCTCTCGATTAACGGGGACAATTGATGGTAGCTTTAACCCTAAACCTGTTTGCAGTTCTTTTAAAATTACCGCACTTAACTGAGCAATGGTTGGGGATTCAAACAGATAACGCAAGGGTAAAACAATCTCAAAGGTTTCCTGTAATCGAGAAATAACTTGAGTTGCCAACAGAGAATGTCCCCCTAATTCAAAGAAATTATCCTCAATACTGACTCGTTCTAATTTCAGTACCTCAGCCCAAATCTGCGCCATTTTTTCTTCAATGGGGTTACGGGGAGCTATATATTCACCTTTGCTTTGGAAATCGGGAACAGGTAAAGCACGGCGGTCGATTTTGCCATTGGGAGTTAAGGGGAAAGCATCAAGAAGGACAAACGCAGTAGGAACCATATAGTCGGGTAATTTTGCTCGCAAAAATTGCCGTATTTCGTTAATTGTCAGGTTGATTTCGGGTTGCGGTACAACGTAAGCAACTAAGCGTTTATCCCCTAGATTATCTTCACGAACAATCACACAAGAAGACTGTACCGCCTCATTTTGGTTGAGTAAGGCCTCAATTTCTCCTAATTCAATACGGAAGCCGCGAAGTTTTACTTGATTGTCAATGCGTCCTAAATATTCGATTTTACCATCGGGTAAATAACGGGCTAAGTCTCCCGTTTTATATAATTTTGACGGCTCATTGCCCCCCTTATTAAGGGGGGTTGGGGGGCTCACTTCATCCTTCTCAAAAGGATTAGGAATAAATTTTTCTTGGGTTAATTCGGGACGATTGAGATAACCCCGCGCTAATCCCATACCACCAATATGTAATTCTCCCGGAACACCAATCGGGACAGGTTGTAAATGGGAGTCTAAGATATAAATTTGGGTGTTAGCAATGGGACGACCAATAGTGATTTTTTCCGTCGCATCTGTCCATTTTTCTACCGTGGCACAAACGCTGGTTTCTGTCGGTCCATAAGCATTAAAGAAATTTCTACCCGTAGCCCATTGTTTGATCAATTCTTCTGAACAAGCTTCTCCCCCCACAATAATAGTTTGTAACTCTGGTATTTCTTCTAGTGGCAAAGCCGCTAAGGCTGAGGGGGGTAAAGTAACATGAGTAATACCATAATCTTTTAATCGCCCCATTAATGGCAACCCAGGCATTAAAGCGTCTTTGGTGTCTAAATAAAGGGTTGCACCCGATCCTATGGCCATGATAATTTCCCAGATAGAAGCATCAAAATTGAGGGAAGCAAACTGGAGAAGGCGAGAGTTTGACTGTAAGTTAAACGTTTTAATTTGCGCTTGAGCTAGGTTAAATAGTCCCCGATGTTCCACCATTACCCCTTTAGGTTTTCCTGTAGAACCAGAGGTATAAATGAGATTAGCTAAATTATTGGCTGTTACTACTCCTGTTAGGTTATCTTGGCTGTTTTGGTTAATTTCTTCTGTGAATCTGTCTAACAAGATGAGCCGCGCTTGATGTTCGGGTAATTTATCGATTAATCCCTCTTGAGTTAGCAATAATGACAGTTGAGCATCAGCGATGGCAAATTGTAGCCGTTCACTGGGATAATCTGGGTCGAGAGGTACATAAGCACCACCCGCTTTTAATATCCCCAATAATCCCACAATCATGTCTAAGGAACGTTCTAGACAAATCCCCACTAATTCATCTGGTTTTACTCCTAATTTTTGCAGATAATGAGCTAATTGATTAGCACGACAATTTAACTCATTGTAGGTTAATTGTTGCTGGGAACAGACCACCGCTACCGCGTCGGGTGTGCGTTTTACCTGTTCCTCAAATAACTGATGAATACACTTATACTCAGGATAGTAAACTTGAGTATTGTTCCACTCAATTAATAACTGATTAGTCTCACTTTCTGTCAGTAAGGGTAATTGGGAAATCCGCGCTTGAGGATTAGCCGCAATTCCCCCTAATAAGTTGAGAAAATGCCCTGATAATCGCTCAATAGTGCTACTCTCAAACAAATCAGTATTATATTCCCAGACACCTTTTAAGCCATCATCGGTGTTAACCATAGCTAAGGTTAAATCAAACTTAGCTGTGGTATTTTCCGGTGGCAAATCTGTCACCGTTAATCCCGTCATTGCAATCTCAGACTTAGGTGTATTTTGCAGGACAAAAGCTACTTGAAATAGGGGAGTATGGCTCAAATCCCGTTCCGGTTGCAACGCTTCGACTAACATTTCAAAGGGTAAGTCTTGGTGCGCGTAAGCATCCATTGTCACTTCCCGAACCCGGGTTAATAACTGACTAAAACTCGGATTGTCTGATAAATCCGTCCGCATCACTAAAGTATTAACAAAGAAGCCGATTAAACCCTCAATTTCACCGCGATTACGATTAGCGATGGGAGTTCCTACTAAAATATCACTTGACCCTGTATAACGATACAGTAAAGCATCAAAAGCAGCCAACAGCGTCATAAATAATGTCACCCCTTGTTGGCGACTCAATTCAGTCAAAGCTTGGCTAAGTTTGGGGGAAAGGGAAAATTCTTGCTGAGTACCGACAAAGCTTTGCACCGCAGGTCGAGGGTGGTCTGTGGGAAGCGATAATAAAGGGGGTGCAGCTGTTAGTTGATTTTGCCAGTAATTTAATTGACTTTGCAGGACATCCCCTTGTAACCATTGTTTTTGCCAAACTGCAAAATCTGCATACTGAATCGGTAAAGGAGCTAAATTTGCGGGATGATTCTGCACATAAGCATTGTATAAGGTGGTCAATTCGTGAATAAATACTTCTATTGACCAACCATCACTAATAATGTGGTGCATACACACTAATAAGAAATGTTCCGTCTCCGATAGCACCAATAAAGTGATTCTGATTAAAGATTCTTTGGCTAAATCAAAGGGTTGAGTGGCTTGTTTTTGCTTTAATTGCTGTGTTTTTTCTGCTTGCTCCTGGATGGGTAAATCTTGTAAATCAACGACCGATATTGTCTCCCTTGTTGTTTGAATAATCTGAGTCGGTTGTCCATCAATCGTGACCAAATTAGTCCGTAATACTTCATGGCGATCACAGATTTCTCGTAAACTTTGTTCTAAGGCCTTTTGATTGAGGTTGCCTCGGAAATGCAACACCATCGGTATATTGTATAAAGCGCTATTTGGTTGCAATTGATCTAAAAACCATAAACGCTGTTGAGCAAAAGATAGAGGTAGTTCTGTATCCTTAGTTCTCGGTAAAATGGGGGGTACTGTTAGCGTGAGATTTTGCTGCTGTAATTGTCCAATGAGATGCGCTAATTCGGCCACCGTAGCTGCTGCAAATAAACTCCGCAAAGGCAGTTCTATTTTAAATAAACTCCGAATCCGGGAGACTAATTGAGTTGCGAGGAGAGAATGACCGCCAATTTCAAAGAAATTATCATAAATTCCCACTTGCTCTATTTTGAGTATTTCTGTCCAAATTTGCACCAACATCTCCTCAATTCCATTGCGTGGTGCTACATATTGATCCCGGCGATTCCCTATTTTATCTGGTGCGGGTAAAGCGCGACGATCTACCTTACGATTAGTAGTAAGGGGTAAAGATTCCAGAAAAACAAAAGCTTGAGGAACCATATACAAAGGCAATTTACTGGACAGAAACTGACGCAGTTCACTAATCATCGGTATCCGTTCGTAATGGGATACTATATAGGCGACTAAATATTTATCCCCCGGAGTATCTTCCCGAATAATCACACAAGATGTTTGTACATCAATATTTTGGTTAAGTACCGCTTCAATTTCTCCTAACTCAATACGGAATCCGCGAATTTTAACCTGATTGTCAATCCGGCCAAAACATTCAATATTACCATCGGGTAAATAACGCGCTAAATCTCCCGTTTTATACAAACGATTGAACGGTGAATGAGCAAAGGGATTGTTAATAAATTTTTCAGCAGTCAATTCGGGACGATTCAGATAACCCCGCGCTAAACGAACACCGCATAAATGCAATTCTCCCTTAACTCCAATGGGTACAGGTTGCAGATTTTGATCCAAGATATATGCTTTTGTGTTAGCAATGGGACGACCAATCAGCACTGAATTGATTTTTTCTGACTGATAATCTAGCAAGTCATGAACTATGGCGGTTACAGACGCTTCTGTAGGTCCATATACATTAATACATTCAACCCGTTTTCCGACCATTTGTCGCCAAATATTGACGGTTTCTGGTAACACTGCATCCCCTCCCACGGCGACGACCCGCAGACTGGATGGTACAGTAGCTAATGATTGGGAAACGGCGAGCGCCCATTCATGCCAATAGGCAGGGGTAATATTTAAAACGGTGAGGCTTTCTTGTTCTATAAAATCGGCAAAATCAGTCAAAGTTGGGAACATTTGCCCTGGTCTTAAGACCACTGTGCCACCTTTTAACCAAGTGGGGAAAATTTCTTCCGCAGCGACATCAAAACCAAAGGAAGCAAACTGTAAAACGCGATCAAATTCTGTCAAACCGAATACTTCACTAATGCCCCAACTATGATTAACTAAGGCTGCGTGAGTTAACATCACTCCTTTAGGTTTACCGGTTGAACCAGATGTATATAATAGGCATAGTAGATTTTCTGGGGCTACTTCACTGAAGGGATTTTCTGGTGTTTGAACTGTCAATTTTTCGGCTAATTTATCTAAGACAATTACCCCCACATCTTCTACTGGCAAAGAATCGAGTAAACTTTCTTGAGTTAGCAGTAGAGAAATTTGGGCATCTTCTGCCATATAAGTCAACCGTTGCTGGGGATAATCTGGATCTAAAGGTATATAGGCTCCTCCAGCTTTGAGAACTGCCAATAATCCGACAATAACTAACAGCGACCGCTCTAAATAAATACCAACTAAAACTTCTGAATTTACCCCCAAAGATTGGAGATAATGGGCCAATTGATTCGCCTGAATATTTAATTCTTGATAGGTTAATTCTTGACCTTCAAATACCACTGCTACTGCAGCCGGTGTTCGTGCTGCTTGTTCTTCAAATAATTGATGAATACATTGATGGAAAGGATATGCTTTTTCGGTAGCATTCCATTCTTCTAATAATTCTTTTGCCTCGACTTCAGTTAATAGTGGTAGTTGAAAGATTGGCTGTTGCGGGTTAACAACCAATGCTTCTAGTAGGGTGATGAAATTTCCTGTTAATCGCTCAATGGTGCTGCGATCAAATAAATCGGTATTATATTCCCATACCCCTTTTAATTCTGCACCGGTATTCTCCATCGCCAGGGTTAGATCAAATTTGGCGGTGTCATTTTCTGTGGTGAGGGGAGTGGCGGTTAATCCTGTTAGTTCTAAGGGAGACGGGGGACTATTTTGCATCAGAAAATCCACTTGAAATAAAGGTGCGTGACTTAAATCTCGTTCAGGTTGTAGGACTTCTACTAACATTTCAAAGGGCAAATCCTGATGAGCATAGGCATCCATTGTCATTTCCCGTACTCGACCCAATAACTGATGAAAATTGGGCTTACCTGACAAGTCAATTCGCAAAACTAAGGTATTGACGAAAAAGCCGATTAAACCTTCAAGTTCACTGCGATTACGGTTAGCAATGGGAGTACCAATTAAGATGTCTTCCTGTTCCGTATAACGGTAAAGTAAGACAGCATAAGCTGTTAACAGGGTCATAAATAAGGTGACACCCTGTTCCTGGGTTAATTGGGTCAGTTTTTCGGTTAATTCCCAAGAAAGGCTAAAGGGTAAATGTCCCCCAGCAAAACTTTGTTGATTGGGTCGAGGTCTATCTGTTGGTAAAGATAGGAGGGCCGGTGCGCCGGCTAACTGTTTTTGCCAGTAGTCTAGTTGCTGTTGCAATACCTCTCCCTGCAGCCATTGTCTTTGCCAAAGGGTAAAATCTCCATACTGGATAGATAGGGGATTTAGAGGCGAAGATAAACCCTGAATATAGGCATTATAGAGGGCGGTTAGTTCCTGAAGAAATACCCCCATTGACCAGCCATCACTGACAATGTGGTGCATACAGACTAATAAGAGATGTTCCGTTTCAGATAACACCACTAAAGTGATTCTAATTAAGGGTTCACCGGCTAAGTCAAAGGGTTGAATCGCTTGATTTTGTGCTAACTCTTGGGAGGCAATTACTTTTTCACTACCAGATAAATGCTGTAAATCCACAACCGTAACTGTCCAGGTTCGTGCTTGTATAACCTGGGTAGGGATACCATCAACGGTAATAAAGTTGGTGCGTAAAGCCTCATGGCGATCGCAAATTTCTTCTAAACTCTGGATTAAGATTTCTGAGTTCAGGTTTCCCTCTAAACGCAAGGCTAGGGGGATATTATAAAAAGAACTATTCGACTCAAATTCAGCCAAAAACCAGAGACGAGTCTGAGCAAAAGATAGGGGTAATTCTGCTGTTTTGTCCCTGGGTAAAATCGGCAGTTCAGTTAGTTGTTCTCCTTCGGAAAGCCGTTTTATTTCTTGGGACAATTCGGCGATTGTCGGTGCAACAAATAACTCGCGTAAGGGCATTTCTACCTGAAAAGCCTCACGGATGCGCGAAATTAGTTGCGTTGCTAATAATGAATGTCCACCCAACTCAAAGAAGTTGTCGTGAATCCCCACCCGTGCAACTTTTAACACTTTTGCCCAAATCGAGGATAATATCTCCTCAATGGGGTTACGCGGCGCAATATACTGCTCTTGGCTTTGGAATTCGGGGGACGGTAAAGCACGATGATCGATTTTACCATTAGGCGTTAAGGGTAGGGATTCCAAAATGACAAAGGCACTAGGAATCATATACTCTGGTAACTTGGCTTTCAGGAATTGCCGCAGTTCAGTAACATTAAGTGAATTTTGCTCTTTTTGGGGGGAAATAATCTCTATTTGAGGAATAATATAGGCGACTAAACGTTTCTGATTTGTCTCATCTTCTTGGGCAATCACAACAGCCGTTTTTACTGCATTGTGCTGACTAAGAACGGTTTCAATTTCTCCCAATTCAATGCGGAAACCCCGAATTTTTACTTGATTGTCAATCCGTCCTAAATACTCAATATTACCGTCGGGTAAATACCGACATAAATCTCCGGTTTTATAGAGACGTTCCCCTTGTAACTGTCCCCTATTCTCTAAATAAATAAATTTCTCTTGTGTTAACTCTGGACGATTAAAATAACCCCGCGCTAATCCCATACCACCAATATGTAATTCTCCAGCTACCCCCACAGGAACAGGTTGTAAGAAAGCATCGAGAATATAAACCTGAGTATTACTGATGGGTCGCCCAATGGGAACATTGGTTATAGTTGGTGAAGTAAATTCGGAGAAAGTTGTCGCAATGGTTGCTTCCGTTGGCCCGTAACCATTGAATAGTCGAGGAAGAGGGGAATATTGGCCTGTAACTGTTTGCCATTGCTGGACTTTTGCCGGTTGAATGGCTTCTCCACCAATGAAAATTACTTTAATATTTGAGAGAATTGGCAGGGTAGCAGCAGTTAGTTCCGAGGCTAATTGATGCCAATAAGCAGTAGGAATACCCAAAACTGTTAATTGCCATTTTTGACAACATTGCCAAAAATCCTCACTAGAGCGCAACATCTCTTCTGTTCGCAATACCAAGGTCGCACCCGATAACAAACTAACAAAGATTTCTTCAACAGAAGCATCAAAGCAGATAGAGGAAAATTGCAGAATTTGATCCTCTGAGGTAATACCATACTCTCGAATAGTAGTCAGGATATAGTTGACTACTGAGCGATGTTCAATCATTACCCCTTTGGGTTGACCTGTGGAGCCAGAGGTGTAGATAATATAGGCTAAATTGTGCTGCTCAACTGCTACCAAAGGGTTAACTGTACTCTGTTTGGCAATTGTTGACCAGTCTTGATCTAAACAGATGGTTGTTCCTTGAAATTGGGGAAGTTGCTCAATAAATTTAGATTGCGTCAACACAATACTAAGTTGAGTATCTTCAATAAGATAGGTAATTCGCTCTTGGGGATAATTAATATCTAAAGGAACGTAAGCTCCCCCAGCTTTAAGTATTCCCAGTATTCCGATAATCATGTCTAGGGAACGTTCAACAAAAATCCCGACTAAACTATCGGATTTTACCCCTAAAGATTGTAGGTAATGGGCTAATTGATTAGCACGATTATTTAATTCTTGATAGGTGAAAAATTCATTTTCTAATTTAACTGCGATCACCTGTGGATTCTGTTTTACTTGTTGTTCAAACAACTGATGCAGACACAAATCATTTTTGTAGTCAATTTTAGTCTGATTCCAATCAAATAATAACTGATTAGTCTCGCTTTTTGTTAGTAAAGGTAATTGACCAATTACTTGTTCTGGATTAGCAATAATCCCAGTTAATAGGTTAACAAAATGCTCTGATAGTCGCTCAATTGTGCTTTTGTCAAACAGATCTGTATTATATTCCCAAATCGTAGTTAATCCAGCTTCTTTTACCTGTATGGATAAACTTAGATCGAACTTAGCTGTCTTAAATTCTAAAGGCTGACGAGTGGCTTTTATTCCTTCTAAATCTATACTATCTACAATTTCATTATCTAAACCAAACATCACCTGAAATAGAGGAGTATAACTCATGTTTCTTTCAGGTTGTAGAGCCTCTACTAACATCTCAAAAGGTAAATCTTGATGGTCGTAAGCATCCGTTGCTGTCTCTCGTACCTGTTTTAATAACTCGCTAAAACTGGGATTTCCTGCTAAATCTGTTCTTAAGACTAAGGTATTGACAAAAAAGCCGATTAACCCAGCTAATTCACTACGAGTACGGTTAGCGATAGGCGTACCGACTAAAATGTCTGTTTGTCCTGTGTAACGATAGAGTAGAGTCTGAAATGCGGTCAGGAGGGTCATAAATAAGGTGACACCTTTTTCCCGACTCAGCTTATTTAACCCTTGACTAAGTTCTGGAGAAAGGTTACATTTTATCCGATCTCCCCGAAAACTTTGTTCTAGAGGACGGGGATAATCCGTAGGTAGATG
Organism: Microcystis sp. M061S2; assembly: GCF_020245605.1. Lineage (NCBI taxonomy): Bacteria > Bacillati > Cyanobacteriota > Cyanophyceae > Chroococcales > Microcystaceae > Microcystis > Microcystis sp. M061S2. The sequence continues at coordinate 48,321 of NZ_JADBUP010000078.1, forward strand.
TAATAAAGCGGGTGCTGCTGCTAACTGTTTTTGCCAGTAATTTAACTGATTTTGTCGGATTTCTCCCTGCAAATATTCCCTTTGCCAAATTGCAAAATCTGCGTATTGGATTGGTAACTCTTGTAAAAGAGGTTCTAAACCTTTAGTATAGGCATTATAAAGGGTTGTCAATTCCTCAATAAATACCCCCATTGACCAACCATCAGAGACAATATGGTGCAGACAAATTAGCAAGAAATGTTCTGTGTCTGATAACTTAAGTAGGGTGGCTCTAATTAGGGAGTCATTGGCTAAATCAAAAGGTTGATGGCTGTGAATTTCCAGCCATTTTTTTATTTCCTGCTCTTCTCGATATTTTGGGCTGTCTTTCCCATTGACAAGCGTTAATTGCCAATTACTTTCTGGTTTAATTACTTGTACAGGATTTCCCTCAATAGTGGCGAAATTTGTGCGGAGGGACTCATGGCGCTGAATAATTTCTTGTAGGCTTTTTTCGAGGACATCTACCTGGAGATTTCCCGCTAAATGCAAGGCCAGGGAAATATTATAAAAGGGACTGTTTGGTTCTAATTGATCTAAGAACCATAAACGCTGTTGAGCATAAGATAGGGGTAATTCTTCAAAATTCATTTTCTTTTTCTTGGTAAAATTGCTGGAACGATGGGAGCGGATTTTTCCTGTTTTAACTGTTCAATCACTTGGGCTAATTCTGCTAGTGTGGCCGAGTTGAATAACTGACGTAAGGGAAGTTCAACTTTCAAGCGATCGCGTATCTGTGCTACTAATTTAGTGGCTAGTAGGGAATGGCCTCCCAGTTCAAAGAAGTTATCATTTATACCCACTTTCTCGACTTTTAGCACTTCTGACCAAACAGTTACTAATATATCCTCGATCGGGTTACGCGGAGCAACATATTTGTCTGATGGTTCACTACTAGATTCTGGTGGGGGTAAAGCTCGACGATCTATTTTTCCATTAGCAGTAAGGGGTAAGGCATCTAAAATAACGAAAGCATTAGGTATCATGTAATCGGGTAAATTAGCTTTCAGAAATTGCCGTATTTCGTTAATGGTAATTATTTTTTCCGATTGTGGCACAATGTAGGCCACAAGACGCTTATCTCCTGTTGTATCATCCCTCACTATTACTACTGTTTCCCAAATCTGGGGATGAGATGCTAATAATGCTTCGATTTCCCCCAACTCAATCCGAAAACCCCGAATCTTAACTTGATTGTCAATGCGTCCTAAATATTCTAATTCTCCCTTGGGTAAATAACGGGCTAAATCTCCCGTTTTATACAATTTTGACGGCTCATTGCCCCCCTTATTAAGGGGGGTTGGGGGGATCACTTCATCCTTCTCAAAAGGACTAGAAATAAACCTTTCTGTTGTTAATTCAGGACGATTGAGATAACCTTTTGTTACTCCGGCACCCCCCACATACATCTCCCCGGGTACACCAACCGGTACAAGTTGTAAATATTGGTCTAGTAAATATACTTGTAAGTCGGGAATGGGACGACCAATCACACTAGCTGTACTATCCAAGTCGGTCATACTTAATGGTCGATAGGTAACATGAACGGTAGTTTCCGTAATTCCGTACATATTAACTAATTGGGGGCATTGGTCGCCATGGCGCTGAAACCAAGGTTGTAAACTGTTAATTTCTAAAGCTTCTCCTCCAAAAATAACCAAACGTAAGCTTAAATCGTTATCTGTTGTCGATGAACGATCCCCCCTAACCCCCCTTGATAAGGGGAGAAAACTTCCTTTTAAGGATTCTTCAGCTTGAATTAACTGACGGAAAGCGGTAGGAGTTTGATTGAGAATTGTGACTTTTTCTTGACATAATAGCTGATAAAATGCTTCGGGGGAACGAGTTATTAAGTAGGGTACAACTACCAAGCGTCCACCATATAACAAAGCTCCCCACATTTCCCACACCGAAAAGTCAAAAGCGTAGGAATGAAATAGAGTCCAAACATCTTGACTACTAAAATTATACCAAGCATCTGTAGCGGCAAATAATCGCACGACATTGGAGTGATTGACTAACACCCCTTTCGGTTTACCCGTGGAACCGGAAGTGTAGATAACATAAGCTAAGTTATCTGGAGTGACGGTGTTTTCTGGATTTGAATGGCTGTTTTCAGCAATTTTTTCCCAGTCGCTATCTAAGCAAATGATGGAAGCTTGATGTTGGGGGAGAGTTTCTCCTAACTTTTGTTGCGTTAACAGCACTGATAATTGAGCATCTTCTAACATGAAGCTTAACCGTTCAATCGGATATTCTGGGTCAAGAGGAACATAAGCACCACCCGCTTTTAATATCCCCAATAAACCCACAATCATCTCTAAAGAACGTTCAAGACAAATACCCACTAATTGATCAGGTTTTACTCCCAAAGATTGCAAATAATGCGCTAACTGATTAGCTCGATTATTTAATTCATTGTAGGTTAATTGTTGATCTGAATATACAACTGCTACCGCTTCGGGTGTGCGTTTTACCTGCTCTTCAAATAACTGGTGAAGACACTTAGTAACTGGGTAATCAACCTGCGGATTATGACCGTCTATTAATAATTGATTTTTCTCAAATTCTGTCAGCAGAGGTAATTGAGAAACTCGCGCCTCTGGATTGGCGACCATTCCCTCCAGTAAGGTTTGAAAATGCCCCAATAGGCGAGTAATTGTCCCATCATCAAATCGGTTAGTATCATAGCTAATTCGCACCTGTAATTGATCCCCAGGGAGCGCAATTAGGGTTAGAGGATAATTAGTTTGTTGAGAAACCTGAATATTTTCCAGATAAAAACTATCATTACCTAAGACCGCAGTAGCGTCAACTGGATAATTTTCAAAAACAACTATACTGTCAAATAAAGATTCACCCCTAGGGATTTCACTCCAAGTTTGAATCTCTGCTAATGAACTATATGAGTATTGATTAGACTCAACTAACTGAGCTTGTAAATCTTTTAATAAAGTCAGTGCTGAGGTGTCTGGTTTAACTTGGATTCGCATGGGCAAGGTATTAATAAATAATCCCACCATTGCTTCAATACCAGCAATAGATGTCTCACGACCAGATACAGTCGCACCAAATACTATGTCTGTTTCTTGGCTATAGCGCGATAGCAATAATCCCCAAGTTGCTTGCACTAAATTATTCAGTGTCAAGCGATTTTTCCTAACAAAAGATTGGCAGGTAGCTGTGGTTAAAGCGGGGAACTGAATTTGCTGTTTTTTATAGACGTTGCTATTTTTTGAATTCGCTGATCTTTCTATGACCAAAGGAGTAGGAGCAGTAAAACCTTGCAGTTTTTGTTGCCAAAATTCTTCGGCTGGTTTTTGTTCCTGTTGCTGTAGCCAAGCAATATATTGGCGATAGCTGACAACAGGTTGATCAGTGCTAATCTGATTTTGAGAAATTTCTTGATAAATCTTTAAAAAATCTTTAATCACTAAAGATAAAGACCAACCATCAAGTAATAAATGATGACTACTCCAAACAAATTGATAGGTATTTTTATCCAACTTGATCAGATTTAGGCGCATTAATGGAGCTTCAGACAATTCTAGGGATTTTTGCTGATCACTCTCCAAAAAAACTGCTAATTCCTGTTCTTGCTGTTGTGCGGTTAAATGTTGCCAATCAAATGTAGCGACTCTCACAGTTACTTGTCGATACACTACTTGTACAGGTTGGCTCAATGATTCCCAAATAAAAGCTGTACGGAAAACGACATACTTTTCTACTAATCTTTGCCAAGCTTGCTCGAATATTGTTGTATCGACATTGCCCTTTAAATTACAACTAAATTGGACGAAATATACATCTGAATCTGGCTCATACAAGCTATGAAACAACATCCCCTGTTGCATCGGCGATAGGGGATAAATATCGGCTACATTTTGTCTATTTGTGCTATTCATCTGGGAGTTCATCGTTACAGTTGAGCTAATATTTGTTCTAGTTCTATTTGGTCGATTTCTAATAAGGGGAAATCTTGGGCGGTGTAATCTCCAGTATCCGCTTCAGGCGGCGGAGGATTCACTATTTCTGGTTCTGTTTGTGACTCGGTGACTCTTTTTGCTACTGTGGCTAATTCGGCGATACTTTGATGGGTAAATAATTGTTTGGGGGTTAACTCTAATCCTGCTTTTCTGGCTCTAGTAATGATTTGAATAGTCAGGATGGAATCGCCCCCCAGTTCAAAGAAGTTATCATAGATACCTACTGGCTCTACTCGCAAAACTTGTGACCAGATTGTGGCTAATATTTCTTCTTCTAGGTTACGAGGAGCAACAAAATTCAATTCTATCTCCCCACGCAAGTTGGGTTCAGGTAAAGCACGATGGTCTAATTTGCCATTGGGGGTTAAAGGTAAGGTTTCTAAGGTAACAAAAGCAGTAGGAATCATGTAATCTGGGAGCCTAGCTTTGAGAAATTGCCGCAGTTCATTTGTGCTTGGGGTGACATTTTTGGGCGGCACGATATAAGCAACTAGGCGTTTTATTCCTGGACTATCTTCACGAGCGGTGACACAAGTTGTTTCTACATAATTATGCTGACTCAGAACTGCTTCAATTTCTCCTAATTCAATGCGGAATCCTCTAATTTTTACCTGGTTATCAATACGTCCTAAGTATTCGATATTGCCATCCGGTAAATAACGAGCTAAATCTCCTGTTTTATATAATCTGCTTTCTGTTGTCTGATGGAAGGGATGAGAGATAAATTTCTCATTGGTTAACTCTGGACAATTGAGATAGCCTCTCGCTAATCCCGCACCGCCTATGTGTAATTCCCCAGGCACACCAACAGGAACAGGTTGTAAATATTCGTCTAAAATATAGGTTTGTACGTTAGCAATAGGACGACCAATCACTGGTTTGAGGTTAGCTGTGATCAAACAGATTGTGGTATCCACAGTGCATTCTGTCGGTCCATAAACGTTATAGAAATTAATGTTTTGAGCCTTGGCCAAAGTTGCCCACATAGATTCATCAATGGCTTCTCCTCCCACCAAAACAGATTGATGATGATTGTCACTGTCCAGCAATCCTACTGAAATCAGTAGCCTCAGTTGCGATGGTGTGCAATCCAATACATCTATTTTTTGCTGCCGCAGGTAGGATAACATGGCATGGCCATCAAATCGCACCTTTTCTGGCACAATGTTCAGGCTATGACCATATATCAGTTGGATAATCTGTTTCACGGAAGTGTCAAAAGCTAAAGAACCATTGATGCTGACTCGCAATGGGGAAATCTGATGGTGAGCATAAATAGCTTGATGCAGTCCGTGAGCAAGATTGACAACGGAGGAATGCTGAATCATCACTCCCTTTGGCTCTCCTGTTGAACCTGAAGTGTAGATTGCATAAGCTAAGTTTTCCGGTTGAACTTCACAGCAGGGATTTGATTCCTGTGCTTGAGTGATAAACGACCAGTCAGTATCTAAACAAACGAGTTCTGATTGGTGTTTTGGAAGTCCTGCGATTAAATGTTTTTGGGTTAATAGAACTCTAACTTGAGCATCTTGGAGTATATACAGTAAACGCTCAGTTGGATACTCAGGGTCAATTGGTAAATAACCTCCACCTGCTTTCAAAATACCTAGCAGTCCTACCATCATTTCTAGGGAACGCTCGACACAAATTCCCACCAACACATCTGGTCCCACCCCCAAATTTTGCAGGTAATGAGCTAACTGGTTCGCTCTGGCATTCAACTCCCGATAATTTAACTGCTGGTCTTCAAACACGACCGCTATATTATCAGGAGTTCGTTCCACCTGTTCCTCAAACAATTGATGAATACACTTATCTAATGGATAGTCAGCCTGAGTATTATTCCACTCAAAAAGTAACTGCTGCTGCTCAACTTCTGTGAGCATTAATAATTGGGAAATTGGCTGCTGTGGGTTCAGCACAATAGAGTTGAGCAGTCTGACAAAATGCTTGGCCATACGCTCAATGGTAGCGGCATCAAATAAGTCGGTGTTATATTGCCAACACGGCTCAATCTCCCCTTTCGCTTCCCTGACCATTAAACTCAAATCCAAGTGTCCGCCTCGTTGTCCTTTCAAGTATGGCTCCATTCGCAACAGGGATTTTTGCAAATGCAAGGAATTATTTTTTGCTTCACACCAAGTTAGTGCTTGCCAAGCAAAACTGACTTGACATAAAGGCGAACGGCTAGTATCTCTTTGTGGCTGAAGTTTATCTGCTAACAGAGAAAATGGGTAATCTTGATGCTTTTGGGCTTGTCTAACTATTTTGCCAACTTGAGCCAGAAGTTCTGTAAATGTAGCATTCTCCTGAACAGAAACTCTTAAAACGGTCAGGTTGGAAAAGTAGCCAACAATCTCTTTAAATTCTTTAGCCGTCCGACCTCTCATTGGGCTGCCTATAAGAATATCTGTTTGATTAGTGTAGCGGTAAAGTTGGACGTAAAATGCTGTGAGCAGAATCTGATAAAGACTGGTGTTCGATGCTGAAGCTAGATACCTGAGTTTTTCAGTTAACTGTTCATCTAGCTTGACAATGTATGAGGCTCCTTGATAGGTCTTTACTGGGGGGCGGGGTTTGTCGGGAAGCAGATGCAAAATTGGCAATTCGCCAGCTAATTGTTGTTGCCAATATTGCCACAGTTTTTCTCCCCTATTACCCGATAGCATTGCTGCTTGCCATTGGACAAAATTTGCATAGGTTTTATTTTCATTCCAAGAATCTGGGGCTGTTTCTGTCTGCTGTTGACTAAATTGCTCCACTTCCTCGGGATATAAAGCTTGAAATTCACTCAGCAGTAAATTATAAGACCACATATCACCAGCAATATGGTGCATTGTCAGCAAGAGAATGTGTTCTGCTGCTGAACGAGTAAATAAATTCACCCGCAAAACTGAATCTTTTTCTAAGTTAAAAGGGCGGTCAGCAATAGCATAGATTTTTTCTACTAATTGGTCTTCGCTCCAGTCGCTGGCATCTATTACCTCAACCTTAAAATTCTCTTGCTGGTTAACCTGTTGTACCGGTTTGCCTTCATAACTGGTATAGGTGGTTCTCAGAATCGGGTGCTTTTCAATAATTTTTTGCCAGACACGATTGACAACAGCAATCTCTAAATAAGCATGAATTTTTGCAGTAATAAATATATTATAAGCAACGCTCTCCGGAGCAATTTGGCAGATTAACCACATTGCTTCTTGTCCCGGTGAAAGTGGGTAAATTGTTTTCATATTTCTACTCATGACTCTCCCGCATTTGTGATGATAAAAAAAGGTTATCTAGGGGAAAGCGTATGCTTTATGCCCCTACAGAAACCGAATTTGCCCCACTGTAGGGGCGCAAGGAAGCCGAGTACAAAATGTAACATATATCGAACATTTTTCACCATGATGTCGCAAGGTCTGTTATCGCTTTGAGGGAACAGTAAACGGGGAAGAAAATCGGCGCACCTCATTACTTTGAACCCTGTATCCTGAAATCCTATCATAGAAAAGAAAATTTGTCATGGTCAACAAAATTCGGTAATATGTGGTAGTCTGAGAAGCGCTCACTAGCTTTAGCTATCAAAACAATGGTTACTTGTAGTAAGATAACGAGGGTTAAAAAAGCAGTAGCAGGGGGGCTGAGAAAGCGATCACTCTATGCTGACAGATAAAGCGACGGGAGTATGTTACCACAACTCAAGCACAATAACCTTAAAATTGTCGGGGAGCTTTATATTTTCGCCAATTGCCTTCTACACAGGGGAGGGTTTCTCCTGAAACTAGCCCACACAGACAACCTAAGGATCAACTCCGCCAATCCAGCCAAAATCTAAAATCATTCCTGCAAAATGTCCACAACTCAAATATAAATGCTATATGTCCGCCAAAGTCCCTCAAGATCGATCGACGACTAATATTATCTCCGATGTCAGCAAATTTTGGCACAGTGTCAAGCTGATCGCTGCTCCCTATTGGTATCCTACTGAATCGGGGGGAAGGGCTTTTTCTGATGTGATGAAAGCTTGGGCAATGCTCATCCTACTAATCGGGGCAATACTAGGAGTTGTGGGATTAAATGCCTTCAATAGCTTTGTTAGTAATTACTTAGTTGATGTCATTCTTGAAAAAAATGATTTTGATAAATTTGTCAAAACTTTGGTAGTTTTCGCGGTTGGACTGCTCTTTGTCACCCTTTTAGTTGGCTTGCTCAAATTTCTCAGAAAAAGAATCGCCCTGGATTGGTATGCTTGGCTCAATGACTGGATTCTCACAAAATATTTGCATAATCGCGCCTATTACAGAATTAATTTTAAATCCGATATCGACAACCCAGATCAGCGTTTATCCCAGGAAATTGAGCCGATTACCAGTAAAGCTCTCTCCTTTTTTGCAGTTGCCCTAGAAAATGTCCTAGATATGATCACTTTTTTAGTGATTCTCTGGTCAATTTCTTCCTCTGTCGCCATTATTTTAGTCGTTTGGACAATTCTCGGTAACGTCATTGCTATCTATTTTAACCAGGCTTTAAATAAAATCACTCAAGAAGAATTAGAACTTAAGGCTAACTATAATTATGCTCTAACCCACATTCGTAATCATGCGGAGTCTATCGCTTTCTTTGAGGGAGAAAATCAGGAATTAAATATTATTCAGCGGCGATTTAATAAACTCTTAGACAGTGCTAAACGTAAAATTGATTGGGAGAGAGGCACAGAAATTTTTAGTCGAGGCTATCAGGCGGCAATTCAAGTATTTACTTTTGTCATTTTGGGTCCTTTGTATATCAATGGTGAGGGGGTTAGTTTCGGACAGGTCGGGCAAGCCTGTTTAGCGGCTAATTTGTTTGCTACGGCGCTGGCGGAATTAATTCGTGAATTTGGCACTTCGGCACAATTTAGCAGTTATGTTGAACGTTTATCAGAATTTTCCCAAGCCTTAGAAGAAGTCATTAAACAACCAGAAAATTTAAGCACGATTACAACTGTCGAAGAAACCCAATTTTCCTTTGAAGATGTCACCTTGCAAACTCCCGATTATGAACAGGTAATTGTCGAAAACCTCTCCCTTTCTGTTCAGCCAGGACAAGGTTTATTAATTGTCGGGCCGAGTGGTCGGGGTAAAAGTTCCTTGCTACGCGCAATTGCCGGTTTATGGAATGCAGGAACCGGCCGATTAGTTCGTCCCCCCCTAGAAGAAGTATTGTTTCTGCCCCAACGTCCCTATATAATATTAGGAACCTTGCGAGAACAGTTACTCTATCCCAATCGCAATCAAGAAACCAATGAGATAAAATTAAGGGAAGTTTTGCAAGAAGTCAATCTCCAAAATTTACTAAATCGAGTCAATAGCTTTGATACAGAAGAGCCTTGGGAAAACATTTTGTCCCTGGGAGAACAACAACGTTTGGCTTTTGCTAGGGTATTGATTACCCGTCCCAGTTTTACTATCCTCGATGAAGCCACAAGTGCTTTGGACTTAAACAATGAGGAAAATTTATATCGGCAATTGCAGAAAACTCACACAACTTTTATTAGTGTCGGACATCGGGAAAGTCTCTTTAACTATCATCAATGGGTTTTAGAACTCTCTAGTAATTCCCATTGGCAACTGCTTACAGTGGAGGAATATCGCCGACAAAAAGTGAAAGAAATTATTAATATTTCTGTCGATAATTCTCAAGATAGGCTCGAAGATTTAGCGAATCAGGAAACCGAAGTCAATCCTAAAATCAATTCTGCCGGGGAACCCCCCCCCGAATCGCCAACGACAACAATCTTAACAGAAGTCGAAGAGGGACTTTCCCATGCACAAATGAAGGAATTAAGCGACTATTCCCTTAGTAGCATCAGAAGCAAAGCCAGTCAGGGAAAATCAATTACGGGGAAAGATGGACTGACCTATCGCTATGACAAAGACCCTAAAATCTTAAAATGGCTAAGAGTTTAGCCGATGAGAGACGGGTCAAAAAACAACGTTAAACCATTACACCAACTTAGCTACCCAAAAAATGAATCAAACCCTGGTCAATCAACAACAGTTGTTCCAAGAAATCGTCCAAGATATCGAGCAAAATAAAATTGCAATTGCGGCGAAAAAACTGCGTCAACAGGAAGCAGATAGCTGTGAAATTCCGGCTCAGTGGCTGTGGAAAACAGCAGCGGCTTTAGAAACCAACGACTGGAGCATTTTATCAGAAGATTTCATTAATCTGAATTTTATCGGTAAAAATGGTTATTTTCTGATGATTGCTCCCTATCGCATCAATCGTCAGGGAGAACGACAACTCACTTTGAGTGCGATTTACGGAAAAATTCACCAAAATAGTCAACCTTCTATCGAACAACTAGAAAGCTTGACTCGTGAAAAATTTGGCAGTCTAAGACAACCGATTCCCAGAAATTTATCCTTTACTGAAATTGCTAGTTGTGGCACGGTTAAAGGTGAAAAGGGGGAGGCTTTTATCGTTCCCCATAGGTGGACTTTTCCCAATAGTGTTCAGGGACCAGCTTTAAATAATGCCAGTGAGCAAAAAAGACGCTTTTCTGGCTCTAGCTACGAATGTATCCGAAAAATTTTTGAGCCAGAAACGGCCGATTTGCTATTAGGACCCCTAGAGGATCAAATTAATGGTGAACGCTATCGTCATCTCGATACCCAATTCCATGAAGCGGGTCATGCTAGTGGGTTAGGATTTGACTTGAAACTCAAAAATAAACTGTTTCAAAACTATACCTATGCCGGAGTCGAGGAGTGGCGCTCAGATAGTTTAGGGTTTGAATTTGCCGATTGTGCTTTACCTGCCGAAGAAGCGGGAAAATTAGTCGCTGTTAATTTCTGCATTCGCTTTGGTTTAGATGCTCACCGTTTAGGGGGTTTAGAAAAAGATGTGGATGTCCACGCTAGTTTGATCAGTTTGGAATATCTCTTGCAAAATGATGCTATTTATCTCACAAAAAATGGTCAATTGTCCCTGCGGAATGTCAGTTATCCAGGCTTACTAAAAGCGGTGGAAATGCACCGAACAAAAGCATTATCTCTAACGCGAAGGGAGTTGAATCTAAATAGTCCAACAGGTCTTTTTGCTCTGTATAAAGTAGAGATTCATCCCGCAACCCAATTAATTTTTCAGGGACTAATTGTAGAGCGCTGCCGCGGAATTTGGTCAGAGTTACAATAAGTACCTAGGGTTTGCTGTTAACCGGCCCGGGGAGGGATGTCAATCAGCCATGAGCATCCCTCCAAATCCTATTGATGGCGATAGGGATTGGGGTCAACTCCTCTGAGTTTCTGGCCACAGCAAGTGCCGGCCCTGGAATATTAGTCGTTGACTCCTACACATTTATTTATATATATATCGCTAGATAACTAAAATGTGTTAAGCTAGGCGGTAGCATTCCCTCTTTTTCCCCCAGTCGATGACAAAACCAATGGCTGAACAACGCTCTGTACTAAAATTTAATGGCATCGATGATCACATGGATCTATCCCACGGATTTCTCGATATTGATCAGAGTATTACCATTACATTTTGGGCAAAAGGGGAAAATAATTTAGCTACAGAAACGACTCTTTTAGAAGCTGTTAATCGGGAAAATAACCGCGTTCTACATATTACCTTGCCTTGGGGCGATCCCGTGAAACCTGCGATTTTTTGGGATGCGGGAAATGAAGAAGGTTTCGATCGAATTGAAAAAAAAGTCAAGCTTAAGGATTATAGTGATTGGACTTATTGGGCCTTTGTCAAAAATGCGACCACAGGCCGAATGTTGATCTATCGTAATGGTATCATTTGGCATCGTGGCAACGGTCATAACCGTGCCTTAATGGGGATTGAAAAAATCATCTTGGGAGTCTCTGTTAATCTCTCTCATTATTGGCAAGGTTGTCTTGCAGAACTTTCTGTTTGGAATCAAGCGCGTAGCCAAGAAGAAATCCAAAAAGCGATGTATCAATCTCCCTTAGTTGATGACCTTGGCTTAGTTACTTATTTATCACTCAATGGCAGTGCCGAGGATCAAACAAGTTATAGCAATCATGGTATTCTTTATGGGACAACCTGGCAACTAGATAGTCTTCCCTCCAAACCGACCTCGATCCCTAAATCAAAAACTCAGACTAGCAGTAAAGCTAGAAGGAGTGCGAAAAGGATAACAATGGTCAACGAAATTTTTAACTCCCTTGAAGAAGAAGAAGTGGTTGAACAGGATGCTCCATCCGAAAATCAAGAACCTTCCCGGGAAGATAATTCAGAATCAATTATAATTGCCGCAGAAGCTGCTCTTGCCAGCAATAAAATTGAGGAGATTACTGAAACTGCAATTTCTCAACCGGATATCCTCACTTATTCAAGCCAGAAAAAACGGTTAATTATTTGTTGTGATGGTTCTTGGGAAGACTCTACCAGTACTTACCCCACCAATGTGGTTAAATTCGCCGAATCTATTAAGTATATTGCCGAGGATCAAACCCCCCAAATCGTCTTTTTGTCAGGTTCTGGCACCCCCGAAGATAACGAATTTATTAAAAGTTTAGGGAATGAAACTTTTGGCTGGGGCCTTGATCGAATGATTCAAGATGCCTATCGTTTTCTTGTCCTTAACTACAATCCCACAACCGAGGATGAAATTTATTTGTTAGGTTTTAGTCGAGGCGCATATATCGTTCGTTGTTTGGCTAGTTTTATCGATAAATGTGGAATCCTAAAACGCTCTAAGATTAAGGAAATTCCCCTGGCTTATCAACTCTATCGAGACCACACCGTTAGTTCCGATAGTGCCAAAGCTCAACAATTCCGTGCTGCTAATGCTAAAAAAATTGAGACAGAAAAGGAAGATTTTCAAGATCGTATTCCAGTCAAGATGTTAGGTTGTTGGGATACAGTTGGCAATTTTGGTATTCCTGATTTAACTCCTTGGTTTCCCCTGGCTAAGTTTTATCATAAAAAATATGAATTTAGTAATACAAAATTAAGTCCGATTATCCAGAATGCTTTTCATGCTGTTGCCATTGATGAAAAACGTAAAAACTTCCCTTCCACTCCGATCAAAGCCAATCCAGAAAATCCCGAACAAGTTGTCAAAGAAGTTTTATTTGTGGGTGAACATACCTGTCTAGGTGGTGGCAAAAAAGAATATCAAGGACTTTCCGATTACCCGTTACAATGGATGATTAATCAAGCCAAAAAATTGGGATTAGAGTTTGACTCAACCACCTCTGAATCTGAGGAATTCCAAATTAAACTAGACCCGACCATCAAGTTCGATAATACTGTTAAAGGATTGTCGGCCTTGGGAGGTGAGCAATGGCGATATTTCAATACAAAAGTTGTCACTGTTCATCACAGTGTGGTAAAACGATTAAAGGCTTTTTCCGATTATCGTCCCAAAAGTCTTGAACCTTTTCTTCAAGCTTTACTTGACGACGATCAACAGACAGATTAACCTTGCTTTAAAATTAAATTAATCCTTCGCTAGAAATTTGAGGTGATTTTTATGGAACTCGATAACATTATCAAAAAAGTGGCAGGTGCTTATTTAGCTTCGGCTGTTATTGCTGTCATCGTGCTAATTCTGACCCTCGGACAACCCTTTGTAGTTTTTATGGGTATTGGAGCGATGGGGTTGGTTACTGTCCTAGGAGATGCGATTGCTCAGTACGGAATTGAAGCGGTTCTGAATGCTTTTTACGCCGAGCGAAGTAAAAAAGAATCCCTGGAAACACTTTTAGCTGAAATTGATGCTTTACCTCTGACTGATGACCTGAAATTAAAAACCAAAAAATACTTGACTGACCATCAAGAACAGACAGTAAAGCAGCAAGAAACGGTAACTGAGCCAACTCCTGAAAGTCCTCAAACAGTTGTTATTGAAAATGAACCAGTTGTTGAAAATGAACCAGTTGTTGAAAATGAACCAGTTATTGAAAATGAACCAGTTGTTGAAAATGAACCAGTTGTTGTTGAAGTTGAAAATGTTTAATTAGGTATTGCTCCCTCTTGCAAGAGATGGGAGCAGCGAATGATTATTGCTAAGTATTGAGGAATTTTTTGGTCTAAGATAGCTATGCTAAATAGGAACTCTCAACGTCTGATGACCTATAAAAAAATTGCCATTTATGAGCAAAGCTATCAACTTCCTGTTTTTAAAAATAGATACTTAAAAAATTTTCAGAAAATCATCAAGGAACGTCGGAAATTAATTCAAGAAGGAGTTCGCTACCATTACTATTTTGGTAAGATTATTAAACGAAAAGAAAAAATTACTCAACAAGAAATCTTGATCGAGACTCAGTTATTAATTAAAGACTATAATTTATTAATTAATGGACTAGAAATCTATCAAGACGGATATTATCGTTTTTTACTCCAACTCAGTGACAATCTCAAAATTTTATTTTCCCAAAAATATCAAGAATTGAAAATCTTAGACTACGAGAGAATAAAGTTAGAAATTAAAAATAATAATAATCAAAATATTCTCAATCAACTCAAGCTGGAAAAACAGGAAAATTTTCGGGCAATTTTGCTACTGGGAAAAACATCTTTTTTGATGTTGAGAAAAACTAAATTACTAGGGGAAGGAGTTCAGAAATTAGCCGAGGATACTCAAAAGCAGAAAAAAATTGTACAAGCAATTATTCAAGAACTCAAAATTTATGAGGAATTAAATCATTATCAACTCAAATCTCAACGAGTTCGCCAAGAAATTGCGGATCTTGCCCAAAATGCGATTAATTTTGAAAACTACTTACAGGACTATTTTGCTCCTTTTCAATTATTAATAGAAGAAGTGATTAAGGTGGATGAAGAATTTTATGCAACAGTTGGAGAAATTAAGTATTTGGTAGATAATATTTTCCCACCTCAGCCTGCTCTCTTAGAAACGTCAGATTCAGCCATAAATTCTGAGTTTTTGCTAAATTTTCTGGCGACTGGTTACGAGAAAGAAGCAAGGTTAAAAGATGCTTTTTCCTCTGATCAATTTAATGATTACTTATTCAATGAAAGTGAATGGTCAGCACAATTTATTTCCCTAGAAAAAACCATCAATAAATTATCTCATCATTTAGCAGAACAAGAGGCTTGTCAAAAAGACACTATCCTAAAAACTCCCCCGGCAATAATTGTTTCTCAATTAACTCAAAACAATATTGACAAATCTTCTACTTCTAAAAATCCCCAGACTTTCCCAAATATCTTAACTCAAGAATCGGCGGATCTTGATTATAATCAATTACAAGATTTGCTAAGAAAGCAACAGTGGCAAGCGGCTGATCGCCAAACGACTAAACTACTATTGAAAATTTTGGGTAGGAGCTACTGGAATGAGGTTTATCCCCAAGATATTGCTCAATTACCTTGTTCGGAACTGAAAAAAATTGATCAACTTTGGCTTCATTATAGTCATGGTCATTTCGGTTTTAGTATTCAGCAGGCTATTTTCTCTAGTCTCGGTGGTTTAGTCGATTATGAAACCCGAAAAAAACTTGGCGATCGCCTAGGTTGGCGGAAGGAAGGTAAATGGCTCAATTATGAGCAACTAAACTTTCAATTAGAGCCGAATTCTCCCCTCGGTCATTTACCGGTTCATTGGTTGATTTTTGAGGAAAATCTTGGTGATCCATCTGCCGAGGTTGCTGATCATCAAAACTCCGTGGCTTTCTGGAGAGTTGGCAATTGGTTATTATGGCAACTTCACCTCGTTTTCAGCAAAATTCAAGCCTGTGGAATTATTCCTCTGTCTGACTTTTAAAGCCATTATCCTATTAAAAACTGATTTGCTATCACTACCAATTTCTTGACCGATAGTTAACTCTTAATCAGAAAAATATCACAAAAAAATCTCCCCTTTTTACTGGAAATAAAAAGGGGAGAAAATATTAGATAGCTTTAGGATTCAGTCATCCATTCCGTATGAAAAAACTCACCTCTGGGTTTATCGGTACGTTCATAGGTATGAGCGCCAAAATAATCCCGTTGTGCTTGGGTGAGATTTTGTGGTAAATTGGCCCGACGATAACTATCAAAATAGTCCAAAGAAGAACTAAAAGCTGGGACGGGAATTCCCAACTTATTAGCCAAGACTAACACCTCACGCCATGCTTCTTGGCGATCGAGGATACTTTGCTTAAATTCCGGCGCTAACAACAAATTCGGCAGGCCCGGATTTTCCGCAAAAGCTTTGCGAATTTTATCCAAGAAACCGGCGCGAATAATACAGCCGCCCTTCCAGATACGGGCTGATTCCGGCAGACTGATATTATAGTTAAACTCCTGAGAAGCTTTAGCGATTAAAGCCATACCTTGGGCATAGGAACACATTTTCGAGCAGTAAAGAGCATCACGCACCTTATCCACAAATAGTGCCGCATCCCCCGGATAGGTTTCCCCAGGTCCGGGTAACTCTTTTGAGGCTGCCACCCGTTCATCCTTATAAGCGGACATCACGCGAGCATTAACCGCAGCATAAAT
This sequence comes from Microcystis sp. M061S2, assembly GCF_020245605.1. Taxonomy (NCBI): domain Bacteria; kingdom Bacillati; phylum Cyanobacteriota; class Cyanophyceae; order Chroococcales; family Microcystaceae; genus Microcystis; species Microcystis sp. M061S2. Next base: position 64,799 of record NZ_JADBUP010000078.1, read on the forward strand.
GGTCGGAATTGGCACCCCCAACTCCAAGGAACTTAACACTGTCCAGCGTCCGGTTCCCTTTTGTCCCGCCGAATCCAAGATTAAATCTACCAGATGATGGCCGGTTTCTGGGTCAACATACTTAAAGATATCGGCGGTAATTTCAATTAAATAAGAATTAAGCTCATCGGTGCGATTCCACTCGGCGAAAGTTTCCTGTAACTGCTGATTGCTTAGTCCTAGACCATTTTTCAGCACATCGTAGGCTTCCGCAATTAACTGCATATCGCCGTACTCGATGCCATTGTGAACCATTTTCACATAATGGCCTGCCCCCCCGGACCCAACGTAAGTGACACAGGGACCATCATCGACTTGGGCGGCAATTTTGGTTAAAATCGGCTCTAATTCCCGATAGGCGAACTCTGTACCCCCCGGCATCAGGGAAGGACCGTGCAGAGCGCCTTCTTCGCCACCACTGACCCCCATCCCGACAAAACCGAGTTTAGTGGTCGATTCTAGGTCGCGGGTGCGTCTTTCCGTGTCCTCGTAGAGGGAGTTACCGCCATCGATAATCATATCTCCTTCTTCGAGAAGGGGTTTTAATTGTTCAATCACGGCATCCACCGGCGGGCCAGCTTTTACCATGACCAGAATTTTGCGGGGACGCTCTAAAATTTGGACGAATTCTTCTAAACTATAGGCCGCCTTGACATCTTTGCCGACGGCGCGAGTTTCCATAAATTCTTTAGTTTTGCTGGCGGTGCGATTGTAAACAGCGATGGGAAAACCCCGACTCTCCACATTGAGAGCGAGATTTTCTCCCATGACAGCTAGTCCGATAACACCGAAGGTACGTTTAGTCATAGAAATTCAGTCTCGGCTGATGCGTTCTTCCTCCCCTTTTAGCGCCTACTTTCCCTAAGATAGCTAAACTTTCCCTATTTCTTAAGCCTTGACTAATCAGGAGGCGGTCGGCAGGAGTCAGGAGTCAGGAGATAGGAGTCAGGAGTCAGGAGTCAGGAGTCAGGAGATAGGAGATTATTTTTTTATTCTCCCAACTCCCTGCTCCCCATCTCCCCAATTCATAATTCATAATTCATAATTCATAATTCCTCAAAAAAATTAATGCTAATGTTAAATTAAATTAAGAAAATCCCCATTCTTCCTCGGCTTATATGCAGTTAACTTGGCTTGATAGTAATTCTTGGTTAATCGAAATCGGGGGAAAACGCCTGCTTCTCGATCCTTGGTTGGTAGGTTCCCTGACTTTTGGTAATTTAACTTGGCTATTTGAGGGCAAAAAAACCGCTAATCATGCCATTCCCGAAAATATCGATCTGATTCTTCTCTCCCAAGGTTTGGAAGATCACGCCCATCCTCCTACTTTACAGGTACTCGATCGTCAAATTCCCGTGGTGGCCTCTCCCAATGCCGAAAAAGTGGTTCGAGCGCTCAATTATACCCATCGCATTTCTTTAACCCACGGCTCTAGTTATATCTTTGACAATGCGATCGAAATTACTGCTGTCCCCGGTTCTCCAGTCGGGCCGACTCTGGTGGAAAATGGTTATGTTATCAAGGAATTAGCGACAAATCAGAGTATCTACTACGAACCCCACGGTTATCATTCTCCTAGCCTCGATTCTCTGGGTAAAATTGCTGTGATTATCACTCCTTTGATTGACCTAAAAATACCTTTCCTCGGACCGGTAATCAAAGGACAAGAAAGCGCCTTAGCAGTCTGTCAACGCTTGCAGCCCGAATATATTATTTCTACGGCTGCCGGTGGTGATATCGAGTTTAAAGGTTTATTGATGGCGGTGTTAAGTGCCGAGGGTAGTCCCGAATCTTTTCAAGAATTATTAACATCCCATGCCTTACCGACAAAAGTAATTGATCCTCGTCCCTGGCAACCTTTTACGGTGGAATTAGGCGAGTGCGTTCCGGGTTTGAGCTAATCTGAGTTAAGGGAAGAATAGAAAAAAGTTAAAACTTTCTTCCCGATTTTTATCTAAAAAAGTAGAATTTTTGTTATATCTTTGCTGGCTACAGATAACATTAATTGTTTGAAAAAACTGGCTCTCTTGCATATTGGATGTAAAATAGGGAGCATCCCCATTGTACTATGAGTAAGAATACTTGGTGCTTGCTGAATAACTGCGGTGGTAGATGGTAAAACTTCCAGTTTACACAGCCCGAAATCTTTGGGATTTTTAGTCCAGAAAACTATATAATTAAAAGTGGCTCTTCTCTGCTAAATTGTCTATGAATCAGTTGCCCTTATTTTCTCAGTCAAAATCAGTGCGAGACTTTTATCAACCTGATGCCGAAATAATTCTTTATCAAGGAGATAGCAATAATTTTATCAAGACTATACCAGATAATTCTGTGAGCTTGATTATTACTTCTCCTCCCTACAATTTAGGAAAAGACTACGAAAAAAAAATCTCTTTGGATACTTATCTGGAAACCCAAACCAAAATTATGCGAGAATTCTCTAGAATCTTGCAAGATAATGGCAGTATTTGCTGGCAGGTGGGAAATTTCGTTCAAGAGGGAGAAGTTTATCCTTTAGATATTTTTTATTATCAGCTATTTAAACAAATGGGTTTCTTTTTAAGAAATAGAATTGTCTGGCATTTTGGTCATGGATTACATACCTCTAAAAGATTTTCTGGCAGGTATGAAACTATTTTATGGTTGACAAAAACCGATAAATATACCTTTAATCTTGATCCAGTGAGAATCCCCGCTAAATACCCTGGTAAGCGCCATTTTAAAGGTAAAAATATCGGTAAACCCTCTGGTAATCCTTTAGGAAAAAATCCCAGCGATGTTTGGGAGTTTTTAGCACAAGAATGGGATGAGTTACTATGGGATATTCCTAACGTTAAATCTAATCATCCAGAGAAAACTATCCATCCTTGTCAATATCCAATCGAATTAGTAGAAAGATGTGTTTTAGCCTTGACAAATGAGGGGGATTGGGTTTTTGATCCTTTTGCCGGGGTTGGAACTTCTCTGATTGCTAGTATTATGCACAATCGTCGAGTGATGGGGAGTGAAAAAGAAGCAGAATATGTGAAAATTGCCAGGGAAAGAATCGCTGCTTATTTGCAAGGAAATCTCAAAATTCGTCCTTTAGGAAAACCTATTCATCAGCCTACTGGCCAAGAAAAAGTCGCTCAAATTCCCGAAGAATGGCACAATAATATATAGGAAGGTAACAGCAATGATTATCGCTGGTATTTATTCATTTAATAACGGTCAAGAAGTTATTGAAAGTGAATACAGGAATGAATTAGAAGAAGTTAAGGATATTATCAGGGCGATTAATAGTGAGGATTGCAAAACAAAACGTAGTCAAGAAAAAACGATGGTAGACAGACTGCTTTACAGTCCCCGAGAACTTAATAATGTCTTCAAAGATGAATTTGAGCTAAGACAGTGGGAAAAATATAGAGTTCCTTGTAATTACCCAACTAAATATTATACGCCTGAATACATACAGAAACATTTATCTCAAAGAGCTGCATTTCGTGAAATGGATTTTATCAAAAGCAATGTGGGAGTTGAGGTGCAATTTGGTAAATATGCGTTTATGGTTTACAATGTGTGTGCAAAAATGACAATATTTCGGAATCTAAAAGTTATTAATGTTGGCATAGAAATTGTTCCAGTAAAATCATTTGCAGATGAAATGTCCACAGGAGTATCCTATTTTGAACAATTTGTCTGGGATTTGGAAAGCCGAGGAGTTTCTAATATCGATATTCCTGTTCTGATATTGGGTGTTGCAGAATGAAAGAGACTAAAAAATATGTAAAATTTTTGTTATTGTCATAAATTCTGGGAAGATGGGTTACGACGGATCGATTGCTTATCCTTCGGTTTTAAGTAGTCGGACATAAATTCTGTTGTCTATCTTAAGAAATGTAAATTGCCGCAATTCTTACTGACTCCTGACGACCGACTCCTTACCCCACAGTTAACTTTACTTTTATCCAACTACTTAATGCTTACTGCCGTCTAACCCATCCGGCAATGATTAATCAGTTTTTTTGTCACCATTTTTAGAGAAAACTTTGCAGAATTGTGGCGGTTTCTTGTCCAGTTTTTGCCCAACTAAAAAGTTCGGCGCGTCGGCGACTCAGGGATTTTAATTTAAGACGTAATTGTTCATCAGTAGCGATTTGCTGCATTGCCTCTCTCATCTCATCAATACTATAGGGATTAATTAAAATTGCCGCATCTCCTGTGACTTCCGGGAGAGAGGAAAGATTAGAAGTAATCACAGGAGTTCCACAGGCGATCGCTTCTAGTACAGGTAATCCGAAACCTTCCCAAAGGGAGGGATAAACTAAAGCAGTTGCTTGGTTTAAAAGTTGCGGCAATTCTTCATAGGAAACATAGTTTAAAAATTGCACTCGTTGAGAGATTGATAATGCTTCTACCTGTTGCTGTAGAGCCGGCGTAAAACGGGGGTCAAATTGACCGACAATTAATAATTGATATTCGGAATCGATTTGGGAAAAAGCAGTAATTAAACGACCGAGATTTTTATGAGGATCATAACGACCAAGATAGAGAAAATAGGGACGAGTCGCCAGATTTAGAGGACGAAAATTATCAGAATCATATCCAGAAAGAATCACGGTTATTTTGTCAAGAGGTATGTTAAAAAACTTATTAATATCGGCGGCCGTTGCTTGGGAAACAGCGATAATATGTGTGGCTTTTTTCAGAACTTGGGGTAAATAGTATTTATTATAAAAAGTTAGGGGAGAAAATTTCGGAAATCGCAGGGGAATTAAATCATGGACTGTGACAATATAGCGGCAATTTCCATAAATAGGTGCTTCGGGAATGGGGGTAAATAGCAGGGAAGACTTTAATTGTTGATAGGTTTGATAGAGTTGGGTTTCTGTCCAAATTAAGCGCTTAATATTGCCTTTGGTTCCCTGCTCTTGGGTGAGGTTTGCCGACACAGGATAGGTGTTAAAATCTGGGTAACTATTAGAAGTGATTAGGGTAGGATTTAAGTTAGCTAATTGGGGAATGAGATTTTTAGTATAGGTAGTCAATCCAGTATATTTAGTACCGAGAAAAGCGAGATTGATTAATAATTGATGATTCCTATTCATAGATATTGGCTAGTTATTATAAAAGAGAAAGATAAGCTTTTATAGTAGCTTGTGCGGTTTTTTGCCAAGAGAATTTTGCCGCTTGTTTTTTTCCTTTAGTGATTAAGTCTTGACGGAGAGAGGTATCACTAATCACCTGATAGATTGCCGCAGCAATTTCTAGGGGATTATCGGGATTAATTAATATTGCCGAGTCTCCCGTGACTTCGGGTAAGGATGCAGTATTAGCAGTTACGACAGGACAACCTAAAGTCATCGCTTCTAAAACCGGTAATCCAAAACCTTCATAAAAGGAAGGATAAACAAAAACATCGGCTTTTTGATAATAATCTGCAACTAAGTCATCAGCAAGATAATCAAGATGTTGGATACTATCTCGAAAGGGAGACTGAGATATTTTATCGAAAATTGGTTGATACTTCCATCCTTTTTTGCCAATCAGAATCAGATTATGGTCTAATTTATACCTGTCCTTGAGATAGTTAAAAGCATCGATAAGATTAATAATATTTTTTCGTGGTTCTAGGGTACTAACAAAGAGTAAATAGGGTTTAGTGATAGTTAGAGATGAGGGTGGATTGGGGAGGGAAGAATAACGACTTGCGAGGGGAGTAACAAAAATTTTCTCTGGGTTCACATCTAAATATTCAATAATATCTCGTTTGGTACTTGCGGAGTTAGCAATAACTAAATCTGTCCATTGTAGAGATTTTTTAATGCGTTGGGTGTAGGTTTTGACAATCCCCGTGACAAACTCAGGATATTTCATAAAAGTAACATCATGAATAGTCATAACTTGACGACTCTGACGACAAGGATACACCACATGATCCAATCCGTGGAGAATATCGGGAGAATCAAGAAAGTTTTCTAGATAGGGAATTAGAGGATTAGGAAATCGGGTTAAAATATTGCTAAGACTGACGGGAATTGGTAAACACTTAACCTCTGGATAGGATTGCAGTTTTTCGGGTATAGAAAGATTACCCCGCAGCCAGTTTTTTACCGATGGTTGAAAACAGAGGGACAGGGAAAAGTTTTCTTGGTTTTGTAATTTAGCTAATTCGGCAATCAGGTGATAAGCATATAATCCAATTCCACTAGGATTTTGTCTTATCGGTGTACCATCAACTAAAATTTTAAGCATTTGTGGTTAGATGAGATTGACGGGATAGATATTTTTAAAATTACAGATTCAATTGTCAATTTTGCTCGCTTAGGACAAGATTAAAATCGGCAACAAACTCCACCCTAATAGTTAATCTTACCCTATAGCGCCCCTGAATAGCAGCCTTTTTGGGCTAGGTTACGGCGAATACTTAATTTATCGGGCAATTTTTTCAATTATTGTCCCCTCACCCACCCTATTACTATGATTGTCAACGGGTACTTATCAGCTAAGACCTATTTTAATAGGCTATCCTTAGATTAGCTGCATCTCCTTGACGAGAAACGCTGTAATTAGTTATAATTACAGAAGAATAGCTTCCCCGTACTTATGGTGAGCGGAGATTTCTCAAAAGTTATCTCAGGGATGAAGTAGTCCCCTACAGAACCACTAACATCGGGTAATGCCGAAAAATCTTGATTAACTAACTAATGTTTTCACTATGTTTAATCGTTTAGTATCTTTTAAATCCTTAGAAGGCCATGAAGGTGAGGTTAAATGTCTAACTTTTTCCCAAGATGGTCAATTTTTGGCTAGTGGAGATAACGAGTTAACTGTTATTGTTTGGGATTGGCAAAAGAATCAAAAATTTATTTTACAAGGACATGAAAAAGCCGGTTGGTGGGACAAGGGAGTTAACTCTGTTGCTTTTAGTCCCTGTCAAGGATTTTTGGTTAGTGGAGGAGATGATCAAACCGTAAGAATTTGGTCACTGGAAACTAAAGAACTAATCTCTACCTTAACGGGACACCAAGACAAAGTTACAGCAGTAGCTGTTCATCCCGATAAGGAAATTATTGCTAGTGCTAGTGAAGATAAAACGGTGAAAATATGGTCAGCAAAAACTGGAGAAATTCACGCCACATTACAAGGTCATAGCGATAAAGTCCTAACAGTTAAATTTAGTCAAAATGGTCAACTTTTAGCCAGTGGTGGCGGCGAAAATGACAAAACGGTAATTATTTGGAATCTGGGAGAAAAGAGCAGTATTACCTTAAAAGGTCATTCCGATTGGTTTGGAGGTATTTTATCGGTAGATTTCGGCAGTAATAACAAATTTTTAGCCAGTGGCAGCAAAGACAAAACTATTAAAATCTGGGATATTAAAAGAGGTACAGAGGTAAAAACTCTCAGCGAACATAGTGATCATATCAATTCAGTTAGTGTTAGTCCTAATAATCAACTATTAGCCAGTGGTGGTGATGATAAAAGCTTAAAATTATGGGATTTAAAAGCAGGAAAAGCGATTATTTCTATTCCCCATCCCCAGAAAATCTATTCGGTTTGTTTTAGTCCCGACGGTAATTATATCGCCACGGCCTGCCAAGACAAAATCGTGAGAGTTTATGGCACTTCCGAACTACAATCTTTAGCAAGTTAAGCAATCTTTGAGCGCACCAGATACTTATCGGTGTCTAATTATCTACTAGAGATCGCTGCTGGTCTGTTCCTCTCGGAAGTAAAGTTGATATAATTGACAGCTAGGCTGGGCTAGGTCGCCTTTTAACTGAATTAAACCCATACTTTCCAGTTTATAGGCAGTAATCGGTTCTAATCGCGCTCCCTTATCGGAAGAATTAACCACTTCCCCCATCGCTGTTAATAATTCCGGCTGTTTTTGCAGATTATCCCAGTGATGACGCAGGTGTGCCGCATAAATTCCCCCTTGGGTAGCAGCATTAGGGAGAATATTTTTTTCCCCACGCACCCGCGCTTCCAGGGCCAAACGGCTAAGATAGGGATGACCAGCGACTAGAGCAATTAAATCGCCAAGAAAACGCTGATTATCGTCATTTTTAGGCAATCCGTAGCTAATAGCCAAGTTTTCCAGTTGTTCGAGGCTAAAACCGGGTAATTTAATCGCGCGACCGACATTAAAGGGAGATTGATTAGCGTCCAATTGAATATAGATTTCCGTGGAATTAGCAATCGCTAACCGCAAATTCTGCCAGATTTCTAAATTATTAGCTTCTTCGTGCCAACAGCGCAAAAGCGGCAGAAAATCCCTAGCGATGTCGGGATACTCGAAAATTCTGTCTAAATTATCTAGGGCCAAAAAGAGCGGCCCGTTAATCTGTTCCAAAAGATAGGACTGAAAATAGGTTTGACAACTGATTAAACTGCCAAATAGTTCCTCATCCCAATATTCATCTAATTGCGGCTTTAAACCCAATTCTCGGCTGACATTTGCCGAAAACCAGCGACAAAATCGGTCTAAACTGGCAAACATCGCCTTTTCTGCCACTTGACAATTAATATAAACTGTGCTGTGTCCCCAACTATCTGCCTGAGCGAGCAGATGTTTAAGGAGAGAAGTTTTACCAGTCTTTTCGGGGGATTTAATGCGAATGAGTGACCCCGGACGATTAATTTCTTGATAACAGTCGCTTTCGACGGGAGGGCGGCTAATATAACTATCTATAACTGATTTTTCTGCTAGTATCGGGACGGGTTGATTTCTCCATTCAGGATATTTGATATCTTTGAACCATTCCCGGAGGATTTGGAACTTACCCGGCCCTTTACTACCTAATTCTAGTTCGGGACAACCATTATCTTTATCTGCCGAGAAATAGCTATAGATTTTAGTCATTTGTTTTTTATAGGTTTCATGGCTGGCGGCCTCGGCCATTTCCCAAATTTCCTCATCCGGTTTGCGCCAATTTTCGTAGGCAAAACGAACTAAAAAAATTTCCTTTAATTTGCCTTGAACACCGTATTCTCTAGCTAGATGTTTGAGAAACTCGTCCCATCCCTGTGGTTTCATCCGGTTCTACTTTATTCTACTTATATTCCCTTTTTTTCCATGTTAACCCCTTTTTCCCTCTTGGCAATGGGACTGACATCCGAGAGGAAAAACCCTATGGTAAAAATAGGTCAATTACCTGATGGTGTCTAAGGGAGTAAAAGCCATGAAAATCTCGTTAACCTTGTTTGTCGTGGTCTCCTTGCTGTTAGGTTCAATTCCTCACACTTTAGCGGTTAATAGTCAAGATAACCATTTTGACCATTCCTCTTGGCCGCTAAGTTTACAAAACCGTGACTGTAAGGGTGATAAGGACGATAATTGCAATTAGTCCTGATTATCTCGGTTAAGGTTGTTAATCTATATCCCCCACCGATGAAAAAATCGTGGTCGGGATTTTTTTTATCGAAAATTTTGGTTTTAAAATCCCGACTTTTAAGGATGGCTTTGTCATTTTATTTTTTCATGTTTCTGAACGATGGAATTGTTATTTGTCGTCGATACCATAGACGGGAAGAGTTGCTTACAGATATAGCCAAGGCATAGTTTGGCGAGTCAAGACACGAATTGCGTATTTCAACTGTTCGGAACGACTATTATAGTCTTTTCCCCCAAAATGTCCCGCAATACCAGAAAATTTCGGTTCAACGGGAAACCTTTTACAAACATTAGCCGATTGTGATGCTAAATTAATAGCTTGATAATATTGATGTTCACTGTAAAAACACCCCTGCTGATGATTTTTGTGCATCGGCTGCAGGTAGCTTTCATAAAAGCATTTGCTAAAGACAAGAAAACGAGTATCCGCATAGGAAGGATTATTTTGTTTGTTCTGTAATTGTTGCCAAATCGGCCATTTAAAATCACATAAACACTCAAAGGGACTTTTAACCCTCTCTAAAATATCGGTCATATTGAGAAGGTAAATTCTCCCAGTTATCTTGGCAATATAAGAAGACTCTTTGACCAGTGCTGATTTTAAAATTCCCTGCTCTATTAATAGGGTTTCGCCGTAACCTTTGCCAAAATTACGAGGAAAATCATTGGCATCTAGTGAAATAAATTCAATTTGTTTGTTATGGGGATTTTCTTGAGTCGTTTCCTGCAATCGATCAAGAGGCCAACCAGAATTTTCCACAAATAGTATTTTTTTGATACGAGGATGAAAATTAATATAATACTTCAGGGAATTATAGTAATCTTCCTGTCTTTGATCGGGAACATTTGGATAGGCTTTCGGCATACCTTTAATATTAATTGTTGCTGTTAAAAGTAAAACTAATTCCTGCTCTATATTTAACCAACCAGCTTGAAAACTTGTTCGTGATCCATTCATAAGCTATTGTCTGTATTGATTGTCTAATTATTGAACCATTTGTTCAGAGTGTGCTGCCATTATCTAGAAAATGAGGATTGATTGAACGACTATAGATAATGCAAACCGTAGTTAGCTTATCATCGTAACTAACCGACCAGAATAATTTCTAGATTCAAGACCAATTATCTCAAGAAGTCGCCTGTAATTCCTCTAAACGTGCTAAAACTTCGGCGCTGTGAATGGCAGGATTTACCCCTAAATAAATCTCTTTTAAAATCCCCTGCGGATCGATAAGATAGGTATGACGCAGGGAAACATAACCCATCCAAGAACCATAGGCTTTACTAACATCTCCGGTAGTATCTGCCAGTAAGGGAAATTTTAACCCCTCCGAGTCACAAAATTCCGCATGAGAATCGACATCATCGGCACTTACCCCTAAAACTTGCGTATTTTTAGCCATATATTTCGGCAAATCCTGCTGAAAACGCCGCGCTTCTAGGGTACAGCCGGGGGTAAAATCCTTGGGATAAAAATACAAAACCACCCATTTACCCCGATAGTCCGATAGGGAAATATTCCCTTCTCCCGTGTTAGTCGGTAGGGTAAAATCGGGTGCCGGTTGATTTAAAGGGGGTTGGGGGCCACCCAAAGCGTTAGCATCGGGAATAAGGGCAAAAAATGCCAGAATTACTGCAATTAAAAAACTCAACAGTTGACGACGAGACATAATCAGTTATCAGTTATCAGTTATCAGTTATCAGTTATCAGTTTCTTGGTGTGATAAGTTTAACCTAATACGGGAGCGATCGATCTTTGTGTCCTTTCCCTCGTTCCTGTCACACTGGGAAAATCAACTGTCACTCTAGCTTAATATTCTTTACATAACTTGACAAGGAAAGGGCGAGGTAAAGGGGGAAAATAGATCGAGCTTGTCTTCATCTGCCTAACGATCATGTCTATTGTCACCCTTAACCCCCTTCAATCCCATCAAGATTTAGTCATCGATCCAGCCAAAATCACGGGATTACGGGGAAAAATCACCATCCCAGGCGATAAATCTATATCCCATCGCTCCCTGATGTTAGGAGCGATCGCCGAAGGAGAAACCGTTATTCATGGGTTATTATTGGGCGAAGATCCCTGCAGTACCGCTAGTTGTTTTCGTGCCATGGGTGTGGAAATTTCCCAACTCAACAGCGAGAAAGTGATCGTTAAAGGTAGGGGTTTAGGCAATCTCGAGGAACCCTTAGAAATCCTCGACGCGGGCAATTCCGGCACGACGATCCGCTTAATGTTAGGATTATTGGCCGGTCATCGGGACCGTTTTTTTGTCGTTACCGGTGATGCTTCCCTGCGATCGCGTCCCATGTCCAGGGTGGTGAAACCCCTAAAAGAAATGGGGGCGCAAATTTGGGGCAGAAAAGCCAATTCTTTGGCTCCTTTAGCCGTTTCTGGGCAATCTCTGCAACCGATCCACTACTATTCTCCCGTCGCTTCTGCACAGGTGAAATCCTGTCTTCTCCTCGCTGGACTGTTAACGGAGGGGAAAACCACGATCACGGAACCCGCTTTATCTCGCGATCACAGTGAACGGATGCTGCGCGCTTTTGGGGCAAATATTGAGGTGGATGGGGAGACTAATAGCGTCACGGTGACGGGTTATCCCACTTTAACTGGACAAACGGTGATTGTACCGGGGGATATCAGTTCGGCGGCCTTTTGGTTGGTAGCGGGAGCAATTGTGCCTAATTCCGAGTTATTAATCGAAAATGTGGGAATAAACCCGACTAGAACCGGAGTTTTACAGGTTTTACAGGCAATGGGAGCAGATATCACCCTCGAAAATCAACGGGTGGTGACGGGGGAACCGGTGGCGGATCTGCGGGTGAAATCCAGTCCACTACAGGCAACCACGATCGCTGGTGAGATTATACCCCGTCTGATCGATGAAATTCCGATTTTGGCAGTAGCGGCGGTTTTTGCCCAAGGAACGACAATTATCAAGGATGCCGAGGAACTACGGGTGAAGGAAAGCGATCGCCTGACGGTGATGGCCACCCAACTCGATCGCCTAGGGGCAAAAGTAAGGGAATTACCCGATGGTTTAGAGATTACCGGCGGTACGGGCCTATTCGGCACGGAAGTGGACAGTTTTACCGATCATCGCATTGCCATGAGTCTAGCGATCGCTGCCCTCAATTCCCGTCAACCCACCACTATCCATCGCGCTGAAGCGGCTGGCATTTCCTACCCCGATTTTGTTAGCACCTTACAGCAAATTTGTCAAGAGTAGAAATATTAAGTTTTTCTGCGAGTGGGCGAGGAGTCACTGGTACAATTGCAGGATAAATCACAGAGTAGTGGGCCACCTGTGTGATAATCGAGTTCATCGATCGAAATAGCGGAAAATATAGCGGTGTGCAGTCGTATTAGGTACAGTGTCACAAGCTATAAACCATGCTAGGCAAAGCTTGGTCTGTATCTCACTCAAGCGCTTACCGCTATAGAAGCGTCCCTCATTCAAATTTCCCTGAAAAATATCTCCCTATCTACCCCACTCCCGTCTTCTATTCCCCACCGATAATGGAAATCATCGCCCAATTAGAGAAAGTTTCCTATATTTATCCCGAATCCTCCAATCTAGTGCTTAAAAATATCTCTTTAGCAATTCATCGAGGAGAATTTTTAGGTATTATCGGGCCCACAGGTGCAGGAAAAACTACTCTCTGTTTAACTCTTAACGGTATTGTCCCCCAATTTTACGGAGGGCGTTTTTTTGGTTATGCAACGGTAGCCGGTTTAGATACTTTAACCCATCCCGTTAGCACCTTGGCCCGCTATGTGGGGGCAGTATTTGAAGATCCCGAAACGCAACTTTTAGCCACTTCGATAGAAAATGAAATCGCTTTTACCTTAGAAAATTTACGGCTACCGCGAGAGGAAATTAAAGCGCGCATTCCCAAAGTTTTAGCGGCAGTGCGGTTAGAGGGAATGGAAAAAAAATCGCCGGGGGAATTATCAGGAGGACAAAAACAACGATTAGCGATCGCCGCTGCTCTCGCAGTTCAGCCCGCTTTGTTAATTCTCGATGAACCCACCTCCCAACTGGATCCGGTGGGATCCCAGGAAGTTTTCGCCACCATTAAGGAGTTAAATCGCCATCTCGGTGTCACGATTGTGATGGTCTCCCACGCGGCCGAGGAAATGGCCGAATATGCCGATCGCCTGGTACTATTAAGGGAGGGTGCGATCGAAGCCATGGGAACCCCGGCAGAGATCTACTCCCAAGTACAACGTTTACAGGAAAATGCCCTGCGTCCCCCGCAGGTGGCCACTACTTTTGCCTTGATCGAGCAGAAAATCGGGGTGGTCGCAACGCGCTCGCTACGCGAGATCGAGTCGATTCCTGTCACCCTAGACCGAGGTTTTGCCCGTTTAAACGAGCTTAAATCCTTTTACCATCAAATAACACCAAACCCTCCCTTATCATCGGTTTCTGACCCCTTAAACCCCCTACTGAGCGTTAAAAATCTCTGCCATACCTATCCTGATGGTACTACCGCTTTGCGGGATGTGTCCCTCGATATTGCCGAAGGGGAATATCTGCTGATTATCGGTCAAAATGGCGCAGGAAAAAGCACTTTAGTCAAGCATTTTCTCAATCTTCTCTCGGCAACCACCGGTCAAGTTATGATTGACGGACGTTCGATCACTAGCTTTTCTGTTAGTGATTTAGCCCGTTCGATCGGTTATGTAGCCCAAAATCCCGATAATCAGATTTTTAACACCACTGTCGAGAAAGAAGTATCATTTGCCCTGACTAATCTCGGTTATCCTCCAGAAATCGTCACCCAACGCACGAAAGCAAGTCTAGAAGCCATGGGATTGCTAGAATATCGCTCCTATCATCCTCTCTCCTTACCGAAAGGCGATCGAGCGCGGGTAGTGATTGCGGCAATTTTAGCCATGGAACCGCGTATAGTTGTGTTTGATGAACCCACCACCGGCCAAGATTACCAAGGAGCTAAGGCAATTTTAGAGGTGAGTCGTCAATTACACCAGATGGGCAAAACGGTGATTGTGATTACCCATCACCTCTATTTAATGCCAGAATACGCCGAAAGAGTAATTATTATGGGTCAAGGAACTATCCTTTTAGATGCCCCAATCCGGCAAGCTTATCATCAAACCGATCTCTTAGCCAAAACCTATCTAACTCCACCCCAAGCAGTTTTATTAGCACAAAAATTAGGACAACTTTCCGGTTATCCTAATTTCCTTTTAACTCCCCAAGAAATTGCCGATTGTTTTCAGAGGATTTAGCTGTGAGGCTATTTAACTGTTTCTAAAATCAACTTTGATCGCTTAACATTATCGGGTACAGGAATCGGATAATCGCCATTAAAACAGGCAGTACAGAAGGTTTTCGGATCTTCTTTCGTTGCTGTTAACATCCCATCGTGACTGAGATAAGCTAAACTATCCACCCCGATTTGTGCCTGAATTTGCGCCACCGATTTAGTTGCCGCAATTAATTGCTCTTGGTTGTCCGTATCAATACCATAAAAACAAGGATGAGTCACCGGAGGAGAAGATATTCTCATGTGAACTTCTCTTGCTCCGGCATCGCGTAAAGCTTTAACTAATTTCCGGCTAGTGGTTCCCCGCACGATCGAATCATCAACAATAATAACTCTTTTTCCCTGTAAAACATCCTTTAAAGGATTCAATTTCATCTTAATCCCCGACTCTCTCATGTGTTGGGTTGGTTGAATAAAAGTCCGTCCCACATAACGATTTTTAATCAATCCTTCCGCGTAGGGAATATCAGAAATGCGCGAAAATCCGATCGCCGCTGGAATACCCGAATCGGGAACTCCCATCACCATATCTGCTTCTACCGGCGACTCTTTGGCTAATTGTTCCCCCAAACGTACCCGATAAGTATATAAAGATTCCTCGTGAACAATGCTATCGGGACGAGCAAAATAAATCATCTCGAAAACGCATAATTTTTTCTCCGGTTTCATGGCCCAATCCACCGAAGATAAGCCATCTTCACTAATCCAAACTAATTCCCCCGGCTGCACATCCCGCAGATAATCGGCCCCAATAATATCTAATCCGCAGGTTTCCGAAGCTAAAACATAACGAGGGGGATTGCCTTCTTCTTGCAAAACCCCAATTACTAAGGGTCTGACACCATTGGGATCCCGCGCCCCGATAATTCCCGTCGGTGTGCCGATAACAAGGCTATAAGCCCCGCTACAATAGCTAAAGGCATCGATCGCCGCTTGTATCCAATCCTTGCCACTATCCACTTCCTGGCCGATAGCGACGGCGATCATTTCCGAGTCGGTGGTGGTGACGAGATCGCAACCGCGCTTTTCTAATACATTTCTTAACTCAAAAGTATTGACTAAATTGCCGTTATGTGCTAGGGAAAGTTTACCTAAACGGCTTTCGATCACAGCAGGTTGGGCATTGGCCCGACGGCTAGAACCGGTGGTAGAGTAACGAGTATGACCGACGGCGTGAGTACCGGGCAAGGTTTTAAGGACAGTTTCGCTAAAAACTTGGGAAACTAAGCCCATTTCTTTGTAACAATGCACCGTTTCCCCGTCGTAGGTGGCAATACCTGCCGATTCCTGTCCTCGGTGTTGCAGGGCATAGAGTCCGAAGTAGGTCAGTTTTGCTACTTCTTCCTCGGGGGCATAGAGTCCAAAAACTCCACAGGCTTCTTCAGGCTTATCGACACTGGCAAAAGATACAGATGAGTCGGGATGGCTAGACATGGGAGGGTTGGGGCTGCAGAATACTTTGGTAACAAAATCTTAACCGATCTTAATCTTCTTTTAACGATTTATTTATGAGCTATCAGCCTTTATTTACCGATATAATCGGCCATCTTATCTAGCTGACGGCCTCAAGATTACAGTCTTCTTTCGATCGCTTTTGACCAAACTTGCTGTACAGTTTCTAGACTAACATCGATCGCCGGTTGTTTATTCTGGTCAAGAATTAAAAGATTATCGCTTTTTTCGCTAACTTTGCCGGTTATTTGCCAATAGTCTCCCAATTGTGTCTTTAGATATTCTTCCCAATCTTGCTGATTTTCGGGGGAAACGGAGACGATAATGCAACTAGCTAATTCCCCGAATAACACCGCGTCAAAACGGCCTTGATGCTGCCAAGAAAGGTCAATTTCTGCCCCTAATTGGCCACTAATACAGCATTCTGCCAGAGCAGTGGCTAAACCCCCCTCCGCGCAATCGTGGGCAGATTTCACCCAACCGGCGCGAATTCCCCGACGACAGGCCGCTTGTACCTTTCTTTCTAACTCAAAATCAATTACCGGCGGTTTTCCCGTCACCAAACCGTGAATAACGGCTAAATACTCCGATGCGCCGATAGTTGGCAAGGAAAAACCCAAAATATAGATTAAATCCCCCGCTTTTTGCCAACCTTGGCCGCAAATTTGCCCGATATCCGGCACTAATCCCACCATACCAATCACGGGAGTCGGATAAATAGACTGGGGGCTGCCAGCTGCATCAACGGTTTCGTTGTACAAAGAGACATTACCCCCAGTTACTGGTGTATTCATTTCCCGACAAGCTTCGGCAATACCCTGACAAGCAGTGGCTAATTGCCAATAACCGATTGAATTCTCTGGACTTCCGAAATTGAGATTATCCGTGACAGCAATGGGATCAGCACCAACACAGCTAAGGTTTCTGGCCGCTTCGGCCACGGCCAACTTAGCTCCGTTATAGGGATCAAGATAAACGTATCGCGGATTACAATCTGTAGTCGCCGCTACACCTCGCCGAGAATTTGCGGGATTAGCACCCAGAGGACGCACGCGAATCACGGCCGCATCGGCTCCCCCGGGGAGAATAACAGTGTTATTCTGGACTTGATGATCATATTGACGATAAACCCAGCGTTTTGAGGCAATCGAGGGACTATCCAGCAGTTTTAATAAAATCTCGTTATGGGATTCGGGAATAGGAATAGTAGCATCTTCCCATAATTGAGCTTTTTGGGCGTATTCTGGCGGTTCTGTTAGTAATTCCCGATGATAAATCGGAGTATTATCCGCTAGGGCCGTGGCAGGAATTTCGGCGGCAATTTCCCCTTTAAATAATATACGGACGATCGGTTCTGCAATTACCTGGCCGGCGACCACAGCCTGAAGTCCCCAACGATGAAAAATCTCGATTAATTCGCCTTCTCGTCCCGATGCTGCCACAAATAACATTCTTTCTTGGGATTCCGATAGCAGATATTCGTAGGGGACCATCCCAGTTTCCCGGACGGGGATTTTATCGAGGTCTAATTCAATTCCCACCCCTCCCTTGGCCGCCATCTCGGAGGTAGAACAGGTGATCCCGGCAGCCCCCATATCCTGGGCCGCCACCACCGCACCGGTCTTAAATGCCTCTAAACAAGCTTCTATCAGGGATTTTTCCAGAAAAGGGTCGCCCACTTGCACTGCGGGCCGGTCATCCATAGATTTATCGGTTAATTCGGCGCTGGCAAAACTCGCCCCTCCCATACCGTCGCGGCCGGTGGTAGAACCAACGTATAAAACCGGGTTTCCCAGGCCTTTTGCCCCGGATTTGACGATTTCCTCGGTTTCCATTAGCCCTAAAGCCATGGCATTAACTAGGGGATTGCCATTGTAGGCATTATCAAAGTATATCTCACCGCCCACCGTGGGAACGCCGACACTATTGCCATAATGACTTATTCCCTCCACGACTCCGGCAAAAATGCGACGATTGCGGGCATCTTGCAAGTTACCAAAACGGAGGGAGTTGAGGATAGCAATGGGCCGAGCCCCCATGGTAAAAATATCGCGCAGGATGCCTCCGACTCCAGTAGCGGCACCTTGGAACGGTTCCACCGCAGAAGGATGATTATGGGACTCGATTTTAAAGGCTAATCGCAATCCATCGCCTAAATCCACTACGCCGGCATTTTCCCCCGGTCCAACGAGAATTTTTTCGCCGGTGGTGGGGAATTGTTTGAGCAGCGGCCGGGAGTTTTTATAACAGCAGTGTTCCGACCACATCACGCCAAACATTCCTAATTCGGCTTTGTTGGGGTGTCTTCCCAGTCTTTTGACTATTTCTTCGTATTCTTCGGGTTTGATGCCTTCTGAGGCAATTTCTGCGGCAGTGAAGGGGGTAGTCATGGGACAATGCGATCGAGGGACAAGATTTATTGTATAACGTCTGATGAGATCGAGTTACACTGCTTAGTAAAGGACAAAAAAGTTAAAAGGTTTGCGCTAGTAAAGTTAAGCTAAAGACATAAGTAGGTAGGCGTTAAAAGTTGTCAGCTCACCCCCTTATCAAGGGGGGATTAAGGGGGAATCGAACCTAAAATTCATTTTTAACTTAATTATAACCAGCTACTTAAGCAAGTCAGAGAGTATTGGGATAAGTGGCAGCAGCAAGGATTATTTTTCTTTCAACTGCCCAAATATTCCTCTGAAATGAATCTTATTTAAATTGAATGGCATCAATTAAAAACTCATGAACTGGCAGGTCAAATTTTTCCCGATGAGTACGATTTAGCGCTCACTGTTAAACAAGGGATCGAAGCTCGCGCTCAAAAAGGAGGATACGAAACTCACTGTTTTAAGTTTAATTCTGCCTAGCTACTTAAGTCTTCAAAAATGTTTCCCGAAATAATAGTATATTCTGTCATAATCATTTATCTCCTTTTTGGTATTTATTGTTGCTCTTTTGCGATCTCCTGTGCTTTTTTCAGTCGTTCTTTTTCTCCTACAGGTAATTGCATCATTCAACCTTTATTTGATCTCAGAGAATAAAGCATCTAAATCTTGACGACCATTAACAATTCTTAAAATTTCCACCGTTTCATTAATTACTCGATAGAAAATAATATATCCATCTAAAGGTAAACCTCTCAAGGATGGTTTAATATGACTATAGCTGCGTCCTAACTTGGGAAATTGTACTAATTGTTGACACTTTTCGTAAAATTTTCTGAATAGTTTTTCACCTGCTTCAATATTTACTACTAAAAAATAATCGGCAATCTTGTTTAAATCTTGACTGGCTGAAGGCGCAATAATATAACGAGTCATAATTATTTTTGTTGCGCTTTTTTAAATTTTTCGAGTATATCATTTATGACTTTTTCTCCATCTAATCCCTCTCCATTATCTAATTCTGCTATGGCAACGTCAATTTTTTGACGAGTTTCTTCTACCCATTGTAAGTAATCTTCATCGAGGATTTCTAGCAAGTAAAAAGCGGTATCTATGACTTGTTCTGAATTATTAAATCTGCCACTTTTTAACTGTTTTTGGATAAATTGTTCTTGATTGGGTTTTAGTTGAATATTCATGATGACTTTTGTAAGGTTAAGGGTTAAGTCGAGTGTCCTGTTTTATTTTACTACAAGGATTAGCTAAAATAGGTTAGTTGAGGTGCGTTACATTAACATTAACGCACCTTACGAGATCGGCGATTGCGCTTAGATTAGGATTGATTTCGATACATGACCTGGATACTTAAACTAGAGTTTGCTAAGGCTTGGGGAGTTACTAAGATTTCTATCTTCTGACCTAATGCTACTAGAAAGTCAAACATCTGCTCAAGAGAAAATTTTTGCAATCTGCCATTTTTTAAGTTAGAAATTTTAGCCTCGTCAATCCCCAAAATTTGACTGACCTCCTGCTCGCTTAATTCTTGTTCAGTAATCAGATCGTAAATCACTGAAGCCAGCTTGACTTTAGCGAGTTTTTCTTCTGCATTAGCAAAGCCTAAGTCTTCAAAAATGTTTCCCGAACTAATAGTATATTCTGTCATAATCATTTATCTCCTTTTTGTTATTTATTGTTACTCTTTTGCGATCTCCTGTGCTTTTTTTAGGCGTTCTTTGATTAGATTAACATTTTGTTTTGGTGTTTTAATCCCCGATTTTGATTTTTTCTGAAAGGCATGGAGAATAAAAATAGCATTGCTTAGTTTGATGGCATAAACTGTTCTATAGGTATCGGTTTGATAATCGCTGACTATTTCAAAAACACCATTAAAGCCCTTTAAGGCTTTGATGTTAGGATGATTCTGATTGTTCTGAACACGATAAAGAATATAGCCAACTTCATCAATAACCTCTTCAGGAAATTCTAATAGCTCCTTTTTTGATGCTCCAATCCAGATAACAGTTTTCAGTTGTTTATCTACCATTTTTTTGAAAAAATGTGAAAAATACAAATAAGGAAATGAGCTTTGGGAGCATTCTTGTTAAAGATTAGGTCAGAGTAAGACAAGCAATTTTCTCCTTTTTTCCAGCCGATGTGATCGCCGAACTTTTTCCACACTTCACTATTATATTCTCTCGTGTCACGGAGACTCTCATAGATTTCTTTCTGGACGCTGAAGCCAAATTTGCCGTTACTGTAGTGCGGACAACATGAAGTGCTAAAGCGCAACTACGAACCTTAACTCAAACTACAAATTATCCTAAATCCCTTGAGTAACCCACAGAAAACCGGTTTCTCCGAGAAACCCGTTTTCTACTCATGCTACCTCAATTTTCTCAAAAAAAAAATCGACCCGCCGCTAGGCGGGAAAAAGAGAAAAAGAGAAAAAGGGTAAAAAGGGTAAAAAGGGTAAAAGGATTACAGAGTCCTCCCAGCACCGCACACCACCCGAAAACCGTCGACGTTGCTGTAGCCGTCGCGGACATAGTTGCTGCGGTAAGCAGAACGGCAGAAAAAGGGATCGCAGCACCAAGAACCGCCCCGCAGTCTTGGATAATCATGCTCATCTGTCAGCCAAGCACTGCCATCCGTCGGCGCTCCGATATAGTTATAGGCCGAATTGTCTTCGCACCACTCGAAAACATTGCCAATCATGTCATACAGTCCCCAAGCATTGGGCTTTTTCTGGCCCACAGGATGAGTTTTAGCCTGAGAATTTCCTTTATGCCAAGCGTAATCTCCTAACTGATTAGCATCATCACCGAAATAATAGCGAGTAGTAGTTCCCGCACGACAAGCATATTCCCATTCCGCTTCTGTCGGTAGGCGATAGGTTTTCCCGGTTATTTGACTCAATTTCTGACAAAAGGCTTGAGCATCGTTCCAACTAACCTTTTCTACCGGATTTTGGGGATTGTTTTGAAACTTAGAGGGATTGGTTCCCATTACCGCTTCATATTGTGCCTGAGTGACTGGATATTTACCAATCGCAAAACTGTTGACTTTAACTTGGTGTGGAGGCTTTTTAGATTCATAGTCAGGAGATCCCATGAGAAATTGACCTGCTGGTAAGCTCACCATCTCTAGTGTTATCCCATTGGGTAGGTTTTCGGTAAATGAAGTTTTATTGTCTAGGGGTGTCTCTGGTTGAGCAGATTTAGATGGAATCATCCAATCTGATGGAGAAGAAGGAGTTTTATTGCCTAGTAATGTCCCCAGTTTAGGAGGGGGAGGAATAGGAGAATCACCGACGACGGAGGTGATAAAATTCCCGACTCTCTCGATTACATGGTTGTTGATGCGTTGAATGGCGGTTTCCAGTTCGATTTCCTCGTCGGGGATTTCCACGTCTGTCCATTGCCATCCTTCCTGCTCGGCTCGCTCTAATGCGATCGCTAAACGGCCGCGCTTTTCTTCGCTGGTGACGAGGAAATTGAGCAAACTAGCCGATAGATTCTCGTTTTTGCGGAAAGATACGGCCGATTCGGAACTAAGAATGTTCTGGACGAGGGATTCCACTTCGCTGACACTGCGGGAAAGTTCCCCGTCAATGGTCACTACTCGATCGATTAAGCCTTGAAACTGCCCGATAATTGGTTTTAGGTATTGTTCTAGATTAATGGCTACTTTGGCCATTTCGATCGCTTCTTTTTCCAGACTATCTAACTCCAGCTGCAACTGATACACTTGTTTGTACCCGTTCAACTCGCCGATCATTTTCGAGAAAACCTGTTTTTGTGTATCCTGATCTTCAGCTAATTTCTGGATACTTTCGCTGATTAGGTCGATTTTCTTGAGCATGAGCAAGCTGGCGCGACCAACAAGAATCACAGTGCGGAAAATCTGCTGTTTCTGTAGTCTCAGGGTATCTCGCAGGTCGGCCGAGCCGATGCTATTCTCCAAAGATTGGCGTTTTCGCTCTGTTTCTGCCAATTTCTGGCATTTAACCGCCACTGCCTCCTTGATTTCCTCGGTCAGTGACTGGAAAAACCGCCGGTATTCATCCTTATGGTCGGTGAGAAATCTGATTAACTGGTTATAGTCCTTGACTAATCTTTCCAATTCTTGAAAAGTTTCCTCGAAATTGAGGGGTTCTTCTTTTTTCCTCAATCCTAGCCATGTATTGCGGACCCGTTTTCCGGTTTTAATCAGTTGCTGTCTTTCTTGAATCTGATCCTGCAAAACCAATAAATCGGGGCGATTTAGTTGGGGAAGTTGATAGGTTTTCCGATAAAGCTTGATTTTCGCTGTTTCTTCTGCCATCGCCTTGGTCGCTGAGGGTGAGTTTTTTCTATTTTAGCCCGATTTTTTGATCATCAAATACTATCGGGATACGCCCGGAGCAACTACCTAACTTTTTCTATAAGTCATAGAAGTAAGGATAAAGCTCTGATTCTGGAATATATTGACTTGCTTGCCTAAAAATAGCGTAACAGGTTCCAGGATCAAGTTGCCGATGATTGGGAATAGTTAAAGTCTCCTTTCTCTCCGAGATGACACGACGCAATTTTATGTGACTTCCTCGTTGACTATGAATAGTAAAACCAAATCGATCAAGAATTTTGATAATGTCTTTGCCGGATAGTTGTTTCAGCTTAGGCATATTCTGGCTGTAACTCAAATATAATCTGTAGAGAAGGTTTGGCAACTAGACCGAACTCCCTGGGGTCTTCTCCCTCTAAATGCAGTAAAATGGCTTCTTGGAGATTATTAACCACCTCATCTAAGGTATTTCCCTGGGTGACAATCGAAATTTCCACGCATTCACCTACATATCCTTGTTGTTCACCAGAACGAATAATTGCGGTAACTTTTGGACTTAATTTTGTCATAATTGCTCATGTTTATTTTTTGCTTATTTAGATTTATGGCAATCGAGCAAGGGACTGGTCATTGACCCATTCTAACTGACTTTTCCCTAAGCTGTGGAATTCATCTAGTTTTCTAGAAATCTCGGCCAGAGGCGAAAAAATCAGCGACAATGATATAAATGGAGTTATCAACACAAGTAAAGCGATTATGACTGTAGCCACGACGAACGCCCGAGATATTTTCCGCTCCGCCTACGAAAACCGTTACACTTGGGATGAAGGATTCCCCGGTTACACTGCTGATATTATCCTCACCCAAGGAGAGGAAGTCCATACGGGCAAAATTCAAGTTAATGCCGATTATAGTGTGGAAGTAACGGGCATTGATGACGAGAAAGTGCAAGAAAGTATCTATAATCAAATGCGCGACATCGTTACTCACCGTAAAAGAGGCAATTTTGAGGCTTCCCACGGCAAAAACCAGTTTAATTTCGGGCAAGATGATCCCACCGGTGCAGTAGAAATTCTTGTCACCGGCGATGCGATGGGGTCTAATTATAAGGTCCGCGGCCAGGAAATCTGTCAAGTCAGTCGAGTCATGGGACCGATGGCTTTTACTATTAATACCGAGGAAAGTCTCGATACGGGAGAAGGTTATATTTCTATTCGCTATAATGCCATTTTCCGCAATGCTAAAACCGATGAATTAAAGGGAAAACGTGACTTTAAGGAAACCTACGAAAAAATCGGTAATTATTATTTACCCTCCTGTCAAGTGATTAACGCAATCGACGCGGGGGGCGAAAAATCCACCACAGAATTTACTTTTATCAATCTGCAGCTTTTAGAATCTTAAGGGTTATCCCCGCCCAAAAAGCGTTAGGATCGAAGTAACTACACTGTAATAAATCTCTGACCAGAAGCTGATTATGTCTTTAACACTGACTCCTGATAACGTCGAACAAGTTTTAGATGAAATGCGCCCCTACCTGATGGCGGATGGTGGTAACGTGGAATTAGTCGAAATCGACGGGCCAGTCGTCAAACTGCGTCTTCAAGGTGCTTGCGGTTCCTGTCCCAGTTCCACCATGACCCTAA
The DNA here is from genome assembly GCF_020245605.1 of Microcystis sp. M061S2. Lineage (NCBI taxonomy): Bacteria > Bacillati > Cyanobacteriota > Cyanophyceae > Chroococcales > Microcystaceae > Microcystis > Microcystis sp. M061S2. Next base: position 89,317 of record NZ_JADBUP010000078.1, read on the forward strand.
AAATGGGCATCGAACGTCGTCTCCGGGAAGTGATTCCCGAAATTGCCGAAGTTGAACAAGCTTTCTAAATCTTGGGTTAATTAATTGGCTCTTCTAGGTTCTGTGTGATGAGTTTAACTTACAATATGATCGATCGATCTTTGTGTCCTTTGTGTCTTTGTGGTTCGTTCCACCCCCTCGCTAGGAGGAATGTATCTTAGAATACATTTTACCCACCAAACCTGGGAGAGCCATTAATTCTCACCACTGCCCGATTGCTAATTTAATTAGCGATCGGGCATAATATTAATTAGGGTTTAAGGCAAGAGGCACTCATGCAAGAGGCACTTATGCAAAAGGGAGAATAAATAATCGGTTTTTAATAACCAGATTTGGTATTATATATCTTTTTCTGCAAGATTGATAAAATTACAGAATTAATTAAGGTAAAAAGTATCTTTTTTAGCCAATTAACCAGCCAATTAAGCATTAACATATACTCGAAAATTTTTATTAAAACTCAAAAATTATGACTGAAAATATCCCCACCATTGTGGTCATGCACGGCGACCAAACTGGAGAAGAACTATTACTAGAAGCCCTGAGAGTATTGCAACCCTCGATAATTCGTCAATCGCTTAACTTTGCCGATTTTGATCTTAGTTTAGCCCAACGTCGCCAGAGTAACAATCAAGTGGTTCATGAGGCCGCCGAAGCGACTCTAAAAACCGGATTAGCTCTCAAAGCTGCCACCATTACCCCAGAAATTAAAGGAGATGTGGGCAGTCCTAACGCTATTTTAAGAGAAGCAATGAATTCTCAGGTAATTCTCCGCATCGGTCGCCGTATCCCCGGCATTCGTCCGATTGGGGGCGTTTATTCTCCCATTGCCATTGTCCGCATGGCCGTTGATGATGCCTACGGGGCCAAAGAATGGCGAGAAACCACTGCCACCGGCGATGAAATTGCCTATCGCACCTCGCGCATTTCTAGAGCTACCAGTCGCGCCGTGGCCGAGTTTACCTTTCAACAGGCCAAAAAAACCGGGGCGCGGGTATTTGGCGGCCCAAAATTCACCGTTAGTGCCACCTACGAAGGGATGTTTAAAGAGGAATTAGACGCGGCGGCCCGAAGACATCCGGAAGTGCGTTATCAACCCCTGTTAATTGATGCAACTTTTGCCCTACTTTTACAAACCGACGGCGAAGCTTTGGTGATTCCGGCACTTAATCGCGATGGCGATTTATTATCGGATTTTGTCTTGCAACTCTATGGCAGTATTGCCGGGGCCGAAAGTTTAGTTTTGGGATTTGATGAGGAGACCTTAGCGGTTAAAACTATTATGGCAGAAGCTCCCCACGGCACGGCCCCGGCTTTAGAGGGCAAAAATATCGCTAATCCCATGGCGATGATTTTAGCCTCGGCAGCTTTGTTAGGTTATATCGAAACTAGCGAAGCGCGTAAAGCTTCTAGGGCAATTTATGAAAGTGTCTTTGAAACTATTCACGAGGGCAAAAAAACCCCCGATTTAGGGGGCCAAATGACCATGAGTGAGTTTACCGATGAGGTGATTCGTCGCGTGGTCAGTAAGTTAGAAGTTTGGTCTGCTTTGGGGTAAGCTGCCGGCACATCTAAACACCGGTTAAGACTGGACTAGGGAAGGGGGAAAAAGCCGTAAGATTGCCTATTCCCTAATACCGAAAGCTTCTTACCTCACTATTCAGATAACCGCGATATTGCCGCTAATAGTTAAGCTAACTTAAAGGCATCTCGCCAACACCAGCGCAACAGGGTAAAAGCGATTAAACCTTTAACCACTTCTAGAAACCAGTAACCAATCTGCAAGGACATCATTTCTCCCGACATTCCCGACGCGGTAACGGGAGCCAGTAAACCCATGGCGCTCAGATTGGGAGTGAGAAAATAGGTGTAAATTAGGGTGATTACTAAGAGAACACCGGCGAATAGGAGCGATCGATGTTCGGGGAGATGGATTAAGGTATGATAGCGGTGGAAGACAACAAAGCTACACAGCACAATCGCCGCACAAACTAATTCCAGATGGTTAAAAATGCCAAATAACAAGTAACCGGCACTGGCAAAGCCATTTTGTGTCATCATGCCAGCTACGGATAAGCTGGGGATAATGATTAAATCGATGACGAAACTGGCACTTAACCAGAAACCAAGAACAACCATGGCTAAGGTTGTCCAATTAAACCAAGACCAATAACGCTCAACAAAAGTTTTCATTAGGCTTGCTCCTCCTTGCCTTTCTAACTTAATTGTAAAGAGCGTTCGCCGAAATTTTGGCCAGTTTTTTGGTAATTCTTAGCAATTCTTAGCAATTCTTATAATATCAACTTAGTTTTCCGGAAGGGCAACCAAACAATACCGCTCTTACCTCTAGATTTGGCTACCCGCTCGGCGCAGAATTGTAAAGATTTATCAACAAGTGTTTATAAAAACCTTTAAATATTGACCAAGCTGACAATTATAGACTTACCCTAAAACAATAACTGACTATCTACGGGTTTACTGTTATGGATAAGGATTTTCGTAACTATCGCATGGTTTGCACCCTCACCTTCGGAGATATTTACGGACAAATAATCGTTTGGTTAATCGTTATTTTTCTTACTCTGGCTTCCACTCTAGCTCTTTGGAGTAGCACTAGACAAATTTTCGCCCTCGCTACCGTGGGGTTAGTCGTCGTCCTCTCTTTGCCTTTTTTACTCTTTGCTTTCGTTACTACCCTCCTCAATCATATTGAATTCGTTCCCATCGAAGCGGAAACCAACATTCGTCGTGGTCCTGTTCCAGGAGTTAGCGGTAGCCGTGTACCCGCGGCCGGCTAAATCCGACCAAATCCCTAATAAATAATCTAGAGACGTTGTCAGCAACGTCTCTAGCAGTTTTTGCCATTGTTTGCGTCGGGGTTTCTCATCCTTGATTTTTGTTAATTTTTGTAAATTTAACTTGTTTTTAAAACCTTTCTCTGGTAGGGATTATCCAGAGAAAAATAGATGAAAATTTGAGGCAAATCACCAAGACAATAATCTTGTTTGCTGCCTGATCCCGGTCAATGATAAATTTTAAAATACTTAGTCTTTTACATTTTCCCAACTCTCGGAGTGATCCCCGATGTTAAAAAATCTCTTTGGTGGCAAAAAATCTGACTTTTACCTAGAACTAAAAGAAACCGATGGTGAACAAAAAGCGACAGCAACCACGGCAGCAGCCCCACCTGTTGTGGAAGCGCCCGCCCCTGCTGTCGAGTCTGCTCCCGCCCCTGTAGCTGAGAAAAAAAACAAAAAAACTTCTGTTAAGAAAGAAAAGCAAGCAAAAGAAACTCCCGCCGCTCCTGTGAGCGCACCGACACCCTTAGCCGCTACTAACGGTAAAGTAGAGCCGCAAGAAGTGGAATTTGCGACAAAATACTTGATTACTCCTAGTATGTCTCGCCGTCGCCCCGGTCCAAGTTTGAATGGTTTCAAAGACATGGCGCGCAAGGCGAAATTACCTGCTAACCGCGGCTAAATCCCCCCGGATTGCTTTCTCAAAAAAAAAAGGAGAGCTTTCTTTGACTCTCCTTTTTCATCAGGGTGCATCTACTGACTCAAGTGTAGCAGAGAGTTTTTTTGGGGTTGGTTATTTAGGTTACTCCCTAGAGTATTTTGGGGATAATTATTACCTGTCTTCTTGGGTAATTTTTAAAACCTAGGACTAGATCGAACTGAGCGAAGCGGTGATCACCACTACCCCGATCTGTTTCCAGTTTTTCAGTTCCCCGACTTTTTCGGCGAGAGCGGTGGTTTTCCCCGTCGCGTTCTCTATAACTTTAACTCGATCTGCTTGCAGCTTAAACCCTCTATCTTTGCGTCTAGGGTTCGGATATCGCCTTTAATTCCCGACTGCCCTAACTCTAAATTCTTCTGTCCGTTTTCCATGCTGGTTAGTCGGTTTTCGATCGCCTTCTGTCCGTTGGCAATAGGGAGCATCTCACTTATGCCATGAGTATTAATGCTTGTAGCTGTTAAAAACTATAAAACCTCGAACCTGATCAGAAAGAGAAATGAGATTATAGTAATTATAACTTACGATTCAAAATATATCTCGATGGCAGCAACAATCCAAATAACTTGGGAGAAATAGAGGAGACTGTCAGAGATTTAATGATCTAGTGTGTTAACCCAGAACTCGGTATTTTTTTATCAAAATAAGTATAGAAGAAACCGCCAGTCGGACGAAAAGAGTAAAAAGTATTTTGGGTGAATTACCAATTATGGTTATTTTTAAGGGGATTTCCGGTTCTTCGTTTTGTCTTATGCAACCTACAGGGTTATAAGGAATGAAACTCTTATAGAGAAAGACATTTGGCGATTTTTGTTAATTGTTTTCGATCTAGAGCGAACTAATCAATTAAATCTCTTGCCAGATAAGGATTTAGTCGATTTATGCCCCCTGATCGAATCATACCAAGTAACGAAGAGCCAGAAACGAAGATAATAAAAGTGACTATTACCGATATTCTGTAAATAATTGACAAAGATTGAACACTTGCCAAGTTACTAAGTAGCCACCACCGTAAATCAATTTGATTATTCACCATTTTTTCACTACTCTATTTTCTCACATAAATCCGAATGCCCTCAACTTCATTCACCATACGATAGTTATTTTCAATCACATTGGCGATTTCGGGATAGGCATCGTGACGATAAATCTTCTTCTCGCCAGCCATCGCATCGACAAAAACCTTTGATTTTGACTTTAATAGATCGTCGGCGAAGAGTTTTAGATAATAAGCCTCATCGGGATTATTATAAAGCGCCCGTTCCATCGCACTGCCTCTGACTCCCTGATACAGTCCAGTCTCGATATATAGATCATTCCTCTTGCCCCAGACCGCGATTGAATCAGTTGGTGAAGCGTATTGCAAGATTGTCCGCACGAGGGGAGTTTGATAATCCTGAAGATATTTTTGGCGTTGAGAGAGATAGGGGTGTTCGCTTTTGATCAAGTTATAGCTCTGTAGGAGGCTGGCCGCAATCATCAATAGCAATATCAAAAACTTTATCTGTTTATAAAAAGCATTATTCTCCGACAATTTAAAAATTTCTCCGATTACCACACCGATCAAAAAACCACAGGGGAAGACAAGAAAAAGAAGATAATGCGGGAAAAGATTACCGGGGCGAACTACGACATAAATAGAAACTACTACGATAAATAGGCTGTAGAAGAAGAAGATAAAAGTATTTGTAAACAATAGCTTTCGCCGCACCATACTTTCCCTAAAAAACAAAATCGTTGCGGCGATGAGAAAAATCGAGGTAATTTGAAATAGTGAACTTGAGTTTAATCGTTTACTACTAGCCATTGATATAAATTGGCTGAACTTTTCCCCGAAGGTTAGGTTCGATAGATTGGCATAAAATAAAAAATTCTGGAGGATATAGCTTCTCCAGAAATCCCCAAACGTTGAAAAAAGAATTAAAAAAAAGAGATTGATGGCAGAAAACAGCAATAAGCCCAATGCGAGCGTAGCTAAACTTTTGAGAAATTGTCGGAGACTTTCTTTTCTGGTCCAAAGTATGTGAGCGAAAATTAAAGTGATTGCCAGCGCAACGGGAAGACCTTGCATTTTTGCGTAGGGCATCATTCCGATAACTGCACCAAAGATAAAAACCATGCGATCGCTAAACTTGCGGGTGTAAACGTAGCAGGTAATCCAAAGAGCAGTACTTAAAATAGCGATCGGGAAATGTTCGCTGCTATAGTGAACAAAGTTACTATGGACTGCCAAGGAGAAAAATAAAACAACCGGGATAGTCGCAATACGGGCGACTCGATTATCGTATAAATATTTAAGCGAGTAATAAAAAAAGATAACGGACAGAATCACTAAAAATAAGCCGATAAGTCGAGCGCTGGCGTAATCGATGCGAATATTCAATAGTCTAGGAATAGTCAGGGGTATAATATTCAGCGGACCCGATGTACCAGTATCAACCGAACGCCAGAAAGCCGGCTCCTTAACCAGTGTCATCGCGGCGGCAATGAATTGATTTTCATCCGAATTAATAGAGGGAGCGAGTAAAACTGGCCAACGACCAGCGAGAATCGCTAACCCCGTCCACGCTAAAAAAACAGGTTCCGAGAAAACCCGCAAGACAAATCTACTAATCTTCGACTCGTTGAAGATTGTAGGAGAAAGTGCTAGAACGACAAATATGAATAATACAATGGTTAGACTTATCCTATATAGATTAGGTAATCCAGATTGGTTTTCTATTGTATTTAATAAAGATAAGCGTAAGTCAAAATTTTCCATGATGAATCAGGGCATTGGTTCGACAGTTATAGATTAATAAAAGTTAATCCGTTCTCGTTCGACAACTAAAGGCCTTTTTAAAATTCTCATGTGCATTAATCCGATATATTCACCGATAATACCGATAAAAAATAATTGCACCGAAGCGAGTAAAAATAGTCCGATCATGATTGGTGCGGTTCCTAAAGGAAAATAATCCCAGAACAACAATTTGGCGATTAAATAACCTAACGCCACTACCAGACTCAAGAGGGACAAAGCAAAGCCTAACATGGTGGCCAGTCTGAGGGGAACTTGGGAGTGACTGGTAATACCCAGCATCGCCTCGCTATAGTATCGATAGAAGTTGTAACTACTAATACCCCGTTTTCGCCGTTGTTGTTGATACTCAAAAGAGAAACTTTCAAAACCCAACTCTTCAATGAGTCCCCTAAAATAGGGATAGGGATCGTTAATCTCTCGTAGAACATTGATGACTTTCTGATCGTATAACCCGAAACCTGTAAAATTTCTAGTAACTCTTATATCTGAAAGATTATCCATTAAATAATAAAAAATTTGTCTGGCAAAATAGAAAAAAGCTCCTTCTTTCATCGGAGTTTTAACCGCTTTAACAACGTTATAGCCTTCTTCCCACTTCTTGACAAATTCTAGGATTAATTCGGGAGGATCTTGCAGATCTGCCACAATAGGAATAACCGCATCTCCATAACACTGAAGAATCCCATAGTAACCAGAACGAACAGGACCAAAATTTCTAGCATTAACGATGACTTTTACCCTGGGGTCTTTTTGAGCAATTTTTTTTAATTCATCTACAGTTTTATCTTGGGAAGCGTTATCGATAAAAAGATGTTCATACTCATAGTTAGGTAACTGATTAAAGACTTCTTTAACTCGCAGGTAAAGGTCTTCAATATTTCCTTCTTCATTATAACAAGGAGTCATAATCGTAATTTTTTTCATTGTGATCCTTCTCTAAAAACAAATAATTTCATTAAAATAAAAGAGATGACAGCCAAAGGAAAAACTAAGATAGCACCAGCGATTAACATCTTAGTTTTTTGCTCGATGCCAATATCAATAGCATCAACAATTCTCAGGGCCTCAACGTTCAACAAGAAAGTCACCACATAAACTAAGACAAAACGAAACATCAATTTGTTGTTTTTGCTGCCAAAAACCAGTCTTCCCGTGGTTTGAAAGTTAAATAAAACTCCCAGAATAGTGGCCAGCAGGACAGCGTACTTATAATTCAGTCCTATCAGTATAAGACTACCATATAAAAAATAACTAAACAGGGTATTTAGTGCGCCAACTAGCAAGAAACGGACAAATTTATATTTTTTAATCAGGTTAACCAATCTATGCTTTTTGATCAGATACATTTTCTTAGTTCATTCCCCCACAAGTTATTAATTATTGATTAGATTATTGTTGCCAAATTTTAACAGATAACTGTCAAAAATTCCTTGAGTAGAGGTCTCACTTGATTCTCTAACTCTAGCGAAACCTTCTCCATTTTACCTTCTCCTCGTGTTAGGATGCAGTTAATTGATCTTCCAGTATTTTTCTTGTCCAGTTTAATTGCTCCTAAAATAAGCTCTAAAATATTGGAGGTTAACTCTTGGTTATAAGGCTCATAATAAGGTTTCAAAAACTCTTGCAAATTCTCAAAATATCCCGATTCTACCATTCCTAGTCTTTCGGAAAAGAAGGTAGCCGTAAGCACCCCTAAAGTTACAGCAATTCCATGGGGAATTTTATAGTTAGTGGCCGATTCATAAGCGTGTCCAAAAGTATGCCCATAATTTAAAATATTTCTAATTCCCTTGTCAAACTCATCCCGCTCAATGTAACGTTTCTTGATATTTAGAGCATCTAAAATTAGATTTTGAATCTCTAAAAAATCTGCCGATAGTTTTTGAAGATTAATTTTCATTTGTTGAACTTCAGATTCACCAGCCAGTAAATTTAGCTTGATAATTTCCCCCAACCCAGAGCGAATTTCATCAGAGGGTAAGGTCTTCAATACAGAAAAAACGAGAATAATCTCATGGGGGGGATAAAATGTCCCGATTTGGTTTTTGAAGTTTTGAATATTGATGGAGCTTTTACTGCCAATACAACTATCACATTGAGCTAATAAGGTAGTAGGAATTAATATCCATTTAATCCCCCTAAATAAAACGGAAGCTATAAAACAGCCAATATCTTGAATGACTCCACCTCCAATTACTAGCAAGGTACAGTCTTTCCTAAAACCTAATTCCAAGAGGTTTAAAAAAATTGGTGTGAGTCGTTCAAAAGATTTTTGTTCCTCCGTAGCCTCTATTTTTAGGAGAGGGCGATCAGACAAAACTTCTTCTATTGGCTGTGAGTACAGGTGAAAAACGTTACTATCAACTAAAGTAAAAACGGTCTTGTCTTTAACAGCTTGTGTTAAAGCATCTTTTAAGCCTTCCTTGACTTCAACACAGTAGGGGTGAAATTGACTTTGGATTTCTAGCATAACTCAAAGACCTTAAAATCAGGGTTTATTTACAGGTGAAGCCGCCATCAATCACTAGATTTTGTCCGGTGAGATAGGTATTTTCTTCCGAACACAAAAAAATAACTAGCTTGGCAATTTCATGGGGTTGGGCAAGACGTTGTAAGGGAATGGTAGCAGTAATTGCCGCTAACTGTTCAGGGGAATTATTGACAAAGGTTAACTCGGTTTCCACATATCCCGGACAAACCGCGTTTACGAGAATACCATAGGGAGCCAATTCCACTGCCGCAGTCCGGGTCAAACCGTTTAACCCTGCTTTAGTTGCCGAGTAAGCAGAGCGGTTTTCTCTGGTGACTAAACTAAAGATAGAGCTTATATTGACTATCCTTCCCCACTTTTGGGCTTTCATATAGGGAGAGAACCCTCTAATTAGGGCCATGGGGGCAGTCAAATTCACCTGAAGCATAATTTGCCAGTCCTCATCTTTGACATGGGTAAGTTCATTGAGAAGATTAATCCCAGCATTATTGATGATTATGTCAAACCCCGTCCCCTGCTCGGAAGCGATATAAGCGGCAATGGACTCCATGCGGGAAAGATCCAAGACATCCCGTGTTGGGGCAATTACTTCAACGCCTTGGTCTTCCAATAATGAGGCCATGGCGGACCCAAGTCCGCGAGAACCTCCAGTAATCAAGGCTTTATGATGCTTTGTTAGATTTACCATAGAGTAATTTATTAATTGAACTGCGGTAGCGTTCTTCCATCATTTCTAAGCGACTATCATCTTCTCGATGAATTGCCCCATAGTAATTCTTTTTATTCTTCAGCCACATAAGCTCAAACTCAACCGCCTTCAAAAAAGCCTCCTCCGGGTTATTGATGGCTTCCGGACAACGGAAGACAACCTTTCGGGTTTCAAAGCGATCAAGATGTCCTTCAGGAAAGGCTTTAAAGAAAGGTAATGAATGAACGGAAACCCCACCGCCTACAACCACCTTTAACCCCGCTGATTTCGCTTTTTCAGCAATTTTCAAGGCAATATCTAGGACTTGATCGCTATTAATATCTTCACGAGTCAATCCCATAGAACCAGACAAGTCAACTCGCCCAATCACCACCCCACTTAAAGACTTGATTTCGGGCAAGGATAACATTTCATCAAAGTTTTTGAAAGCTGTAATCGTTTCTAAGTTAATCAGAAATTCTACATCTTGTTTTTGATCACTGCTAAAGCCAATATTGATCGCATTCAGGTATTTTTTCAAGGCGTAGGCCGTTTCTACCATGGGAGCAATTACCCGTTCAGCCCCTAAGCTAGTAGCATCAAACATATCCTTGATGGCCTCACAGCCACCAATTTTTAAGTTTAAACCCAAGCCGGCTGTAAGACTAACCTCTTTGAGGCGCATTGCTTCTTCCATGCGGGTGCCTTCCGCTTCAAATTCGGCCTTGACTCCACAAACGTTATAGTTCTCCTTTAATTCCAATAAAAGTTCCACCATTCGTTTTTCCATCGAGTTCATAGTTTTTCTGCTCCTTGGTTAGCTAGTTTTAAGTTTGAACTTGAAAGGAGTATAACCTATTCAGTCAAGGGCGCAACAATCATATTACTCATAAACTCATCCCGATCTAGGAAGGGGGATAAATCTTCTAAGGGAGAAGATACCATGCGCCCATCATCCAAGCGACGAGAAGACAACTTAGGAGCAAAGGGTTGATTGAGGTCAAGAAACACCTCGCAGATCTGAGAACCTTCCCCGGCAAGGGTTTCTTGAATAGCTTCCCGCATAGTTGAATGTTCTCGGCAAAGTCGGTAAGGAATCCCATAGGCCGCCGCTAACTTTTCAAAACTGGGAAAGGTCACGCCACTTTCCGGTCCACAACCGACAATATTATCGGCAAAGAAATTCTGCTGAGTTTGACGAATCGAGTGATAGCCTTGATTATTGAGGACAAAAATCTTGATAGGCAGTTGATATCCCACCAGGGTTTGTAATTCTTGTAGGTTTAATTGAATGCTGCCATCTCCCGCAATACAAATCACTCGCCGCTTACCACTGGCAATACAGGCCCCGATCGCCGCCGGTAGATCGTATCCCATGGAGGCACAACCAGAGTTAGTATAGAGGCGCTGTCCCTCTTTGATTGATGCCGCTTGAAATGTCGTCACACAAGCAGTTCCATCACCGGTCACGACTATTTCTCCCGGGGGGAGTTCCTTAAAGAGTGCTTGAGCAAAGCAATAAGGGTTAACTGCTCCTTGTGTTAGCCAATATTCGGGTAAGACAGTGGGATATTTTTCCTTACGACGCAAACACCAGTCTAGCCACTGTTGATGGTGTTGTGTTGGCTCAACTTGATGTTGCAGTAAATGCGCCAAGAAGTCGGCTACATCAGCATGAACAGGTAGATCCGGCTTGAGCGTTGGCTTTTTCAGTTCTGATTCGTCAATATCCACGATAATCTTATAGGCTTCCCGGGCAAAATTTTCCCAGTTATAGCTCACCTGGCGGATGTTGAGCCGGCAACCTAAAACTAATAAGAAATCAGCATTTTGGACGGCAAAATTACCAGGGCGATCGCCGACCGTGCCGGGCCTACCAATATAGTAAGGATGATCGTTCCAGATCAGATCGTGAGCGTTCCAAGCTGTAACTACGGGGATTTTCCAAGTATTCACTAAGCGCAGGAAGTCTTCATAAGCCCTCCCTAAACGAATTCCCGATCCAGCGTAGATAACCGGGCGTTCGGCGGTTTTCAGTCGGTTGATAACTTGTTCACAGGTGGCCGCTAGATTGGTAGTAGTATAGTTGATGGCATCTTCTTTAGGGTCGTAGCCCGGTAGAGATGTGGGATCAATCTTAGCTCCTTGAACATTCATCGGGATATCCAACCAGCAAGGACCGGGACGGCCAGATTGAGCCAGATGTAACGCTCTTTCGAGATGGTAGCGAATTGACTGGGGCTCTGTCACCATCACCGCGTATTTAGTGATCGGTTCCACCAATTTAACAATGTCAATTTCCTGATCTCCCAATTGTCTGAGGGGTAAGTCTGTACTTCTGACCACGGTTTCCCATTTCACCTGTCCGGAAATAACGATCATGCCGATGGAATCTGTCCACGCTCCATAGACTCCGGTAATGGCATTGGTTCCCCCCGGTCCTGTGGTTACATTCAGGGCGGCCAGGCGATTGGTTAACCGATAGTAGCTTTCGGCCGCCATAGCACAAGCTTGTTCGTGGTGGCAACAGGTGTAGGATAGTCCTGGACAGCGCCCGAAAGCATCATTCAGGTGCATCGCCCCACCACCAGTCAGCAAGAAAACATCATGGATGCCATGTTCTACAAGGGTTTGGGCGATATAGTCG
>NZ_JADBUP010000079.1:0-16080 GCF_020245605.1 Microcystis sp. M061S2
CGGGCGATGTGGTTAATGTTACAACAGCAAGAACCGGATGATTATGTAGTGGCGACAAATGAAACCTATTCTATCCGGGAGTTTCTCGATATTTCTTTCCAATACGTTAATTTAAATTGGCAGGATTATGTGGAGTTTGATGAACGTTATTTGCGTCCGGCGGAAGTGGATTTATTGATAGGAGATTCCACAAAAGCTAGGGAGAAATTAGGCTGGCAGCCGTCGGTGACGTTCGAGGGACTGGTAAAATTAATGGTAGATGCGGATTTAGCGGCTTTGGGGATTAATCTTAATAACGCTGGTGATAGCGAACAGTTATTAAAAGATTTGGCTTATCTTCGCAATCGTTCCTTAATTGCCGTCGATTAAAAAGTCGGGTGGGTTAGGGAAGCGCAACCCATCCCCCGTCTTGATCCATCGCCATTTTTACCTGACTTTTAGGAATAAATAGGGTCTTTTTCCAGCAAACCTAGCAATTTTTGCATTTTAATCCAAGCCCTTCTCATTTGCCAGAATTTACTTTTTTCCATTGCGGCTATTTTGCTGTCAGCTTCTCGATAATCCAATTGGGTTTTTTGCAAGTCTTGTTGTAATTCTTGTTCATGAATTTCTAATTGTTTAATTCGTTCTCTAGCCCTTTCCAACTGAGCGAATATATCGACTCTTAAGGTGACTAGAGCGGCAAAAATGGCTTGGATATTTTGGGAGTAAAGTTGGGGATGATTATAAAAGAGTTGGGTATAGGAATAAATATAGTGTTCTGCGGTCATTGAGCGACTCATAGAATCAGCTTTTTGTCGATAGAAAAATAACACTTCTGGGATACGATAGACTTCCCGACCTAATTCGATCAGAGATAACCAAAAATCTTGATCTTCCCAACCATAAATTAAATTAGTATTATAGCCGCCCACAGTTTCCCAGTCAGATTTCCGAAACAAACCGGAGCAAAATATCATATTATCTACTAATATATCGGGAAATTTATACTCAGGCAGCGGCCAAATTCCTTCTCTATCGCCAAAATACTCCGCTTCGCAATAAACTATCCCTAATTGCTCATTACTTTCTAGTAAAGTAACCGCTTTTTCTAGATAGGAATCGGCAATTTTATCATCGGCATCAAGGGGAAGAATATAGCTTCCTTGCGCTTGGGCAATTCCTAGATTTCTCGCTGTGGCAACCCCTTGATTTTCCGTGCGGATGATCCTGGTTTTTGGCTGTTGATAATTTTGTAAAATCTCGATGGTTTCTGGTTCTGTGGAGCCATCATCAATAACAAGGATTTCAAAATTTTGGTATGTTTGTGCTAAAACTGATGCGATCGCATCATCAAGATAGCGACCTTGATTATAGCAAGGAATAATTACGGAAACTTGAGGAGCATGACTCATTGGGGGCAATTCTCTCCTACTTGAGCAAAAACTAGGTTATCAATAGCTTATCCCAAAAGCTCCCCTTTCTCGTTTTTCTGCGTCAAGGAAGTGTTGATATCCCCACTAGCAATTTCGGGATAGTAGGACATATTCTGGATAAATCCTTAAATTATTCTGATGGGTGAACAAAATCACCCAATTGGGTGATCCCCGTGAGGGAAGCATCTCTTTTTAATAGAGGATAAGTTATTCAATAATCAGATTGTCATTATAAATGATCCTTAATCATGGAAGCTCATCAACAAAAACAACTCCGCACTTTCCTCTTGGAGAAATTAGCAATTTCCCCCCGTTCCCTCGATATGGCTGTGCGTCTCTGTGAAGCATCGGTGGGTTCTTTGCCGATGGTTTTATGGCAGTACGGTTTAATCGATTTGTCGCAATTGAATCAAGTTTTTGACTGGATGGAAACTGTCTAATTAGTTTTCAAGAATAGGCCATTAATTATCATTTTTATTAAGAAAATTGACCAAGCTCTAGAGCAGCAAGTTACTGCAATTTATTTAATTTTATACCCCTTGATCGCCATTTTGCTTGTCATGACAGAAGGTAGAAAGAAACTTAATTAATATGGCATCGGTTCTTCAGTTAGGCATCGACTATATGGAACTCTTTGATGGCTGGATAGAAGTTGAGATTTTCGTGACTAGGACGACTGAGTTTAATCAGGGCAAACCGTTGGGATGGTTGCAATTTTTGCCATTGTTCTAAACTAATTTCGATCTGGAATTCTCTGGCTTTTTCTCGGACTGTATCGGGTATCTGGCTATCATCTAGCCAAGCGGGATGCGCATCTATTGCCAGTTTTCCTGGGGGATTGCCAGTTTTTTCGGTGATTAATTTTTGCAGAAAATCTCGATAGATTTTGGCTTCTGCCGCCGTCGTACAAGCCATATTAACTAATACCATTCTTTCTGGTTGACTCAACTGCATCCAATGGGATAATTTTAATTTAACTCCACAGGTATCTAGTTTCATTCTCACGGTCATCGGTATACAACGTAAGGAGTCAACAAATTCGGCTTCAAAGTCGAAAAAGGTGGTCATATCATTTCATTGGGTTGCTGAGTATAAATCTATGATACAGTGCCGTGGGATAATTGCTAGGGTCAAAATGTTATTTTTATTGAATAAAATTGGCTCGATATTGATTACTAGAAACGAGAATTTTCTCTAGTTCCTGCCATTTTTCTCCTGCAATATAGTCAATAATTTGATCAAGATTTTGCTGATAATTTGTCAAGGTTATCAATAAAGCTTGACGATTGTATTTAGCCATCATTAAACCTAATTCGGGATTGCCACCACCGACGCGACTGGTATCGCGAAAACCGGAACTAGCTAAATTTTCCGCTAATTGGCGAATATTCAGGTCTTGTTCTTCCGCACAAGCTTGGATTAAACTGGTACTAATCATTACTGGCAGATGGGAAATCCAGGCCACGGCTCGATCGTGTTCTTCGGGGGAAGAATAATAAATTTTACAGCCTAATTTTTGTACTATTTCGGTTAAGATTTCCACGGCAAAATGAGGAGTAGATTCAAGGGGAGTAATCAGATAGGGGGTATTGACAAATAATCCCAATTGTGCTGCATTAATTCCCTGTTCGGCTGTGCCAGCCATAGGATGACTACCGACAAAATTCGGACATAATCGACTACAATTGGCCACAATTGCCCCTTTAACCGATCCCACATCGGTGACAATGGCTTGGGGTTTTAAATAGGGAGTTAATTTTTGCAAAGTTGGCACAATTAAATGTATGGGAGTACAAATAAAGATTAAATCGGCAGTAGCCAATAATTCTAAACTGGTACTAGATTCATCTACCACTCCTTTTTGTACGGCGATATCACCAGTGGATTGTTGACGAGAAACTCCCAAAACATTATAGCCCTGCGATCGAAAATCTAACCCCAAGGAACCACCGATTAAACCCAGTCCGATAATGCCAATATTCATTAGTTTTACTCAAAAATAATTTCGTCTTCTACTCGCCAAGCAGGATCGACAATGCACAAGAAAACTAAGGGTTCCTCCCCACAATTATGAATATATTGTTTAGCTAGAGGAGGTATATAAATGGCGGCACCGACAGTCACTAATTGCACTTCCTCATCGATGTGCATTTCCCCTTGTCCTTGCAGAATATAATAAACTTCCGCAGTTTTTAAAGCGTGGGGAGTAGAAGTTTCCCCCACATCTACCCGCGCATGGGCTAAACTATAACGTAGATTTAACGGTTGTTTATCGGGATGCAATAACTCGCGCAATCGGGTATGATCACCAGCGATGAATTCCTCACATTCGATCAGTTTTCTGATTAACATAGTAAAATTAAACCTCGAAGATTGTTTTTATTTTATCATTGAGTGAAAAGCTAAAGACTAATAGCCGTTATCATAGAAATATTCAGCATCGCCAGAATTAACGAATGACTTGGTTAGAACATAGTGTACAGGTAGAAGTGGACGCGCCGATCGATCTGGTTTGGGAACTCTGGTCAGATTTAGAACAAATGCCCCACTGGATGAAATGGATCGAATCGGTGAAAATTCTCGAGGAGGAGCCAGAACTTTCCCGTTGGAAGTTAGCCAGTGGTGGTCTAGAATTTACTTGGTTGTCACGGATAATGAAAATCGTCCCCCATCAGATGATTCAATGGGAATCCGTGGACGGGTTGCCTAACCGCGGGGCGATTCGTTTTTATGACCGTCATGGTAGGAGTATTGTGCGACTGACAGCAGCCTATGCTATACCAGGTTGGTTAGGAAAATTGATGGACAATCTTTTCCTCGGTCGAGTGGTGGAATCAACCCTGCAAGCCGATCTAGAGCGTTTTCGCCTTTATGCGCTCAATATTGTCAATAATACGCCGCCAAGGTGAGGTAATCACCGGTAATAAGCTTTTGACTAGCTAAATTGCTCGTTAAGACTGTCTATGAGCAGGGAGAGTCGGTCTAAGCATTTGTACTGAAAATTCCCATACCCAGTTCAAATGCAGTACAGATCATTGCTGACGATCGACTCCCAAAAATGAAAACTTCCTAAGAATATCCCGATCAAATTCCGCTATCACGGTTGAGATATTGCTACTCGATTTTATAGAGATAGGCTTCCGGGGTTTCCAGAAGGGAAGTCATCGGGCGATCGAGAGGAGAAGTTTTGGCGAGGGTAAAAATTGGAAATAAATCGTTCATTTGGATAGCCATTTTAAATTTCGGCTGTATGTAATAACTACCCGATGGGCAAGCATTGGTGATCTTTAGCTCTCTTTTGGTCATAAAGGTATCGATATAATCGTACTGACCATGCTCTTTTCTTTTGCCTTTCTTGGCTGGATCGCAAAGGGTTGAACCGACCGGAATCTGATTGATAATTTCCACTGTATCGGCCACGGATAGGAGTCTTTCGGAACCGTATTTACTAGCAAGATAACGTTGATTGAAATAGAGATTAGTTGCGATAGAATAGCCGATGATAATTGCTAGAACTAGACCGAGGATCCTGTCGAAAGTCTTAGTAAAGTTTAGATAGGCCAGACTAGCGATCGCCAAGAGGATAGGAGCAAACCAGAGTAAGATTTTACGATGGGAATAAAAATGCTCATCAGGATAATTAGAGGAAGCATAGAGAAAAATTATCCAAGTAATCGCCAAAAAGCCAATCAGCGTTTTATTGCCTCGATATTTTTTGATGACTATGTATAGAGAAATGCCGAAAAAAATCACCGAAACTACAACATTGAAAATCGATATATTGTCATTCAAAAAAAATACTTGATTGCCCAGATAAACCGTTTCCCAAATCGCTTTAAATAGACGAGTGAACAGATTGCTCGATGGTTCACCGCTCGCCCCCTTCGCCGTGAGTGCTCTCACGATTCCCCTCGTATTAGCGAAATTCCGAACGATCTCACTGTGCCAATACATAAATAAGGCGAGATTTGCCGAGAGAATCGATAGAAAAGGCAAAAGACATTTACGAGTATTCTTGCGATTTCGATAAACAAACCATAGAGAGGCGATAACAGAAGTCACTGGGATAATTAACATCGTGGTGGTGTGTAAACTCACCAATATAGCGACGGTGATCCCGAAGAATATCCAAGCTATAGCCTGATAGAGCAGCGGCTTACTCGTTTCCATCTGGAAACGATAGAGTAAAGCAAAAACGAGCAGGAAAAATGGTATTGGGCTAGGGGCCCAGGAAAAATTATTAATAAAATAGTCCGCATAAATCGTGCTATACCAAAATCCTGCCAAACTGGACAGGAGAAGACGTTTATCTTGTTCTACATTTTCTAAAAGTTGATAAACAAAGTAGATTAAGAGGGGAATCGATAGAAAAGAAAATAGACCATTGGTAAGGACTTGAAATTCGGGATCTGCGCCGAAAATTGTCAGAGGAAATGCTAAATAACCATAGAGGGGAGGAATTACGAATCCATATTTTCCACCACCCCCTGCGGGTCCCAATTGAGGAAAGTTTCCCTTCCACATATCCATCCAAAAGTAACCACCGCTAATCTGATCGGGATCTGGTCTGATATCGAAGGTAACGTATTCAAAAATACTGACAATCCTAGTGAAAAAGGCAAAGGCGATCGCTAGGATTCCTAAAATCAGTGCCGTTCCTCGGACTTTATTGATTGATTTCCCCATGGGTGTCGGTATTTTTATCCTAAAATTGTCTGGTAGCTTTGCGACCGTATCCCTGAATATTTATCTTCGCATGGTAGCACTAATTTCTAGTCCTACTCGGTCAGAATTATAGCGTTAAAGATGAAGTATAACCTGATTTCGTATTGCTGGCCGACTCCCCAAAACGAAAACCTCGTACCTCACCATGAAGATAACTGCTATAAGATTTAAGAGACTGTTTAGCAATAAACTGGGTACACTCGCTTAACAAAAATTTTTTTAGACAGATATTGGACAAGATCGGGAACCCCGTGTTAAACTGCCTCGATAAGATGATGTCACTCTCAAAGCCCTTCACTATATAATCTAATGGTAATACAATCGGTCAGTTTAACAGTTAAGGACTATAAGTCTAACATTCCCGTGGCCATCTTGTGTGGTGGCAAAGGAACCCGACTGCGGGAAGAAACCGAATTTCGACCTAAACCGATGATTGCCATCGGAAATCGGCCAATTATTTGGCATATCATGAAAACTTATGCCCAATATGGGCTAACCGACTTTATGCTCTGTCTAGGGTACAAAGGGGAAATAATCCGGGACTATTTCTTTAACTATGATTGGAATCAAAGTGATGTCCTCTTAGAGTTAGGCAATAAAAAAGTGACCAAACTCGATAGTGGACACGAGGAGGAAGACTGGCGTATTTGGTTAATTGATACGGGACAGGAAAGCATGACGGGAGGCCGTCTTAAACGTCTCACCCCTTACATAGAGAGAAGTGGAAGCGAGATCTTTTTGGCCACCTATGGGGACGGGGTTTGTGATGTGAATATTGCGGATCTGTTGGATTTCCATTACTCTCATGGGAAATTAGCCACGATGACGGCGGTTCGTCCTTCTTCTCGCTTTGGTGAGTTAGTGATTGAGGGTAATTTAGTCACTCAATTCCAAGAAAAGCCCCAAACGGCTGAAGGATGGATTAATGGGGGGTATTTTGTCTTAAATCGCAAGGTTTTGGATTTAATTGAGGGAGATGCGACGACTTTTGAAGCACAGCCCCTAAGAACCCTGGCTGCTTTGGGAGAACTCGCCGTCTATAAGCATGAAGGGTTTTGGCAGTGTATGGATACTTATCGAGAAATGGAAATGCTCAATCACCTTTATGACACTGGACAAGCTAGATGGAAAATATGGTAAAGGAAGCATTTTAGCCTGGCAAAAAGGTCTTTATTACTGGTCATACGGGCTTTAAGGGGTCTTGGCTGGGGTTTTGGTTACTCCATCTGGGGGCAGAGGTAAAAAGCCTCAGTTTAGCTCCCAATACCACCCCCGCCTTATTTGAGCAATTAGACTTAGCTCAAAACCTGAGTCAGCATATAGGAGATATTCGAGCGGCTGAGTTAGTGGCTCGTTTAATCGCTTCATGGCGACCGGATGTAGTCTTTCATTTAGCGGCGCAATGAGCGTCCTATACCGAACTCAAGTAATTGACAGATAATCAATCCTTTAATAGCAGGAGGCACTAAGTGGACATAGTAAATTCAATACATATCCAGATTAGGAAAATGCTCAAAAAGCAATCAGAAATTGATGGCAGATTTTTGGTAATTGCCGCACTCTTAGGATATTTTGGGTTATTGTATCTAGCTAATTTTTTTGTTCCCTATCACAAGTTTTGGAGGAGACTTGGGGTTCCTGCGGTTAAAAACCCTTTTATCGATCTTGGTGCCGTATTAGGTGCCTTTGATTGTGATCGATTGACTGGCGAAGTTTCCCTAATAAATAATTCCTGCTTCAATCAAATATCTTATCCTAGTAGTTGGTCTTCATTAACTTGGCTGGGGTTAGAGCAGCGTGATACTATATTTTGGGGAGTTTTCTTTGCTTTAATCTTTTATGGGATAACTTTAATTATCATTGGCAGATTAAATTATCAAGAAGCTGTAGTTTATGCCCTAATTTTATGCTCACCACCAGTAATGCTTTTAGTGGAACGTGGCAACGTAGATATTGTTATCTATTCTTGGCTTGGTGTCGGACTGATAATAATTAAGAACAGCCGAGCCTTAATTTTTAGGTTGTGTGCCTATTTATTAATATTTTTTTGGGGAGTTATTAAACTATTTCCCATTTTCGGTCTGGTAGTAATTATTAAAGAAAAAAGAAATCTATTTCTGTTCTTGGCGGCTATTTTTACCACTGCTTTTATTACTTATTTTCTCGCTAGTATAGGGGAGATGAAAACTATCTCACAAGCATTTGATGTTGGTAATGTTTGGTTTCGTTTTGGCTATAAAGCCCTCTTGAAAGTAAATTATTTGATATCACAGCTTTTTTTATTTACTAGCGGCGAAACTGATATTAAAAAGACGATCAGATATATGATGTATATAATTATGAGTCTATTGACGCTATTAATCTTGACCAGAGTTTTATTGTCGAAATTTAAAATTTTTCAACAATGGCTTAGTTCTGATTTTGTCTCAACAGATTCGGACAAATCTTTAGATAAAAGTCAATATATTGATTATTTCCGTCTTGCAGCAGGCATTTATTTAGGAAATTATCTTGTTATTGGTCTTGTTTTTGATTACAAATTAACTTTTCTAATCTTTGCTCTTCCTCAAATCTTGGATTGGATTAAGCAAGAAAATCAATTGAGCTTGTCTTCCAGTATGGCTTTAGTCGCTATAGTGGCAACCTTTTACGCGAGTCCATTCTTATACACTTGGGTAGTTGATGAAATTATCAATTTGCTTTTATTTGTCAATTTATTATACATGGCAATTCTCTCTATGCCTGAATGGCTAAAAATTTTAGTCCATAGGAGATTGTCTGGCAAATTTTCTGCATAAAAGTTTAACCACAGCCTAATATATAGCAAAACCAAATGAATTGTAAAAGCTCCTCGTCCCTAACCCCTCTCTCACTCCAGAGAGCGGAGAGGAATTGTGTTTACGAATCATTGAGACTGGCTCCGTTAAATACTTCCTGAGACTTTTGGCTGACTAATAAAATGCCTTTCTGTCAAGTGGAATTAATATTTATATTCCCCTGTCAGTTTTCTGACCAGTTTCCACAGAAAACGATTCCAGGGTTTTCTGTACAAGTACCGACTACTCGCAGTAGGTTGTCTAATTTTAAAATCAGTGTTGCTGATATCATAGACCTTTGCTAGGTCTTTCAGAGTGAACTCAATAGGGGTTTTATCAACTAGCCGCTCAAAAACTTCAACATTATTTTTAAGAATATCATCCTTTTTTTTCAATAATGGATATGGCTTCTTGGCGTGTCGATTAAACAAAAACAATGCTTCTGTTGGCTCATAATGCTGCGGCTTTTGAATTTTACTATGGCCACCGCTGCGGGCATTCTTAACTCGAATGTCAGTAAAACACATTTGCTTCAGGGGAAAGGTTTGATAACAAACCCACTGAAGATACCAATCAGTCCGATGTGCCCCATGATAAATCGCCGGTAAGATAACATCAGCATAGCTTTGGGAGAGGATTTGAGATTCTGCATCATATCCACTAATGGGAAAGCATTTTCTGGAGATGAACTCTTCATAAGATGCTTTAATCGGTAGAAATGCCCACTGTTTAGGATCATAAAAAGTTCCAGCAATGGGATGATATTCATCGAGCAATTCTTTTATCTTTTTGGGAATATCTACTCCTTCATCAGCAACAAAGGTAACATCATCATCGATAAAAATGTAGTATTCATAATCTTTGGGAACTTCCCTATATAGCAAGCTCCTGCCCTCACTCCAAGTCACTCCTTTTGCAGTAATGAAAGCATTGGGGTCATCTTCCGTTGCCCAATTAAGGCGATAAAAGTCACTAAATTCAGTAGTAAATAGTTCTCGTTTTTCTATAGTGCAAGGCTCATTAATTAGTTGGCCCTGTTCCAAAATACAGAAGGTTTTTATACTCATTTACAAATTAGATAAAGTTCGGTACGAGTTCAAGTTTTAGCTTAATATATAGCCAGTCTAAACGATTTGCCAACAGCACGAGCATCACGTCTCCAGAGTGGGAGAGGAGATGGGGGTGAACCGGTCCCCACGACCCACCTAGGTAGGCCACAGCACCCTTCATGTCACGCTCAGTACATAGCCCTAAGTTTGAAGCAGCCATAGGGTCGGCAGGAGGCAGCAGTAAATGATTAAATTGTACTTCAGGTGAGTTAAAACCGCTATGTAACACTTTCGAGTCCAGAACAATATTAAAATCCCTGCCACCCAAGCATAGCTGAATGTTCACAGCAAATTCAAGCCATATACAATAAGTATAAATACTTAATTGATTTTCCCTTGAATCACGAGGCATCGAAAATCAAGAACGACTCTCCCCGCTCAGAAGTTCCCTGCTCCCTTTTTGTCTCAGCTAACCATTCTAGATGCCTAACAGCTTAACTAATTGACATCCTCGGTCAAGTTCATGTATAGTGGCTCCCAAAGATTTAGGGTGATGGCTTTAAGCCTTCTCAAAAATTCTTTTCGGCGATTACTTGCAGAAAGCCGCTGAAATTAACTGAAAACCCGGCATGGCGAGTCTATTTGACTTGCGGACAATAATAGCTCCCCTCTCCTTCCAGGATGAGCCTGATGGGTTTTGGCAGTGTAGGGATACTTACCGAGAAAGGGAAATGCTCAATCACCTTGATGACAGTGGACAAGCTAGATGGAAAATATGGTAAAGAAAGCATTTTGGCCGGGCAAAAAGGTCTTTATTACTGGTCATACGGGCTTTAAGGGGTCTTGGCTGGGGTTTTGGTTACTTCATCTGGGGGCAGAGGTAAAAGGCCTCAGTTTAGCTCCCAATACCACCCCCGCCTTATTTGAGCAATTAGACTTAGCTCAAAACCTGAGTCATCATATAGGAGATATTCGAGAGGCTGAGTTAGTAACTCGTTTAATCGCTTCATGGCAACCAGATGTAGTCTTTCATTTAGCGGCACAACCCTTAGTGCGGCTTTCTTATCTGGAGTCGGTGGAAACCTGGAACACAAATGTCATGGGGACTATTCACGTTTTAGAGGCCCTCAAAAGCCTGAATCATCCCTGTGCCGCCGTGTTTATTACTAGCGATAAGTGCTATGAGAATCGGGAATGGGTCTATGGTTATCGGGAAAATGACCCCTTAGGGGGTTATGATCCCTATAGTTCTAGCAAAGCTGGGGCGGAATTGGCGATTGCGTCTTGGCGCAGTTCCTTCTTTAAAACCCCTCAAACCCCCATCGGCATTGCCAGCGCCAGGGCAGGAAATGTCATCGGTGGCGGAGATTGGTCTCTAGACCGGATTGTACCCGATGCAATGCGGGCCCTGATGAAGTCCGAAGCGATTCCGGTGCGGAACCCTCTAGCGACTCGTCCTTGGCAGCACGTTTTAGAG
Source organism: Microcystis sp. M061S2 (assembly GCF_020245605.1). Classification (NCBI taxonomy): domain Bacteria; kingdom Bacillati; phylum Cyanobacteriota; class Cyanophyceae; order Chroococcales; family Microcystaceae; genus Microcystis; species Microcystis sp. M061S2. Next base: position 11,483 of record NZ_JADBUP010000079.1, read on the forward strand.
CCTTTAGGGGGCTATTTACGGTTAGCTGAGTCTATTTATGAGCAGTTGATGACGGCTAATTGGCAGCAAGACAGCCGAGGGTTATATGGGGCGTTTAATTTCGGTCCGTCTCTGACTTCTAATCGCCCAGTTAAAGAGTTAGTTGAGTCTATCCTACAACTTTGGCCGGGGACTTGGCTCGATCAAAGTGATCCGAATGCTGTTCATGAGGCTAAATTGCTTAATCTAGTCACAGATAAGGCTTTCCATACCCTAAAATGGCAACCAGTCTGGGATTTTCGGCAAACCCTCAAGGAAACGGTGACATGGTATTATCAAGCGGCTCAAATGGACTCTGAAGATAAAGCACAATTCCAAGACCTTACTCGCCAACAAATCGAATATTATCAAAGTTGTTTGATCGATTAGCGAACTCAAGGCTGATAATGGTCTAAATTAAGTAATAATTAAGTTCAAATTTCTCCCCTGAAAGGAAATTAACCATGACTCAATCTATTTCTCCCCCCAATACAAATACTGAAGCAGAACTGCGAGAGCAAGTCTTTCAAGCAGTACAAGAATATTATAAGCACAAATTTCAACCCCGGGCTTTTGTGGCGGGGCAGACCTATATTCCGGCATCGGGTAAGGTATTTGATGAGCAAGAATTAGTCAAATTAGTGGATTCTTCCTTAGATTTCTGGTTAACGACGGGCAGATATGCGGCGGAATTTGAGGAACGTTTTGCCCAGTGGATGGGGGTAAAACATTGTTTATTAGTCAATTCTGGCTCTTCGGCCAATTTAGTGGCCTTAAGTGCTTTAACTTCCCCTAAATTGGGGGAAAAACAACTTAAACCGGGGGATGAAGTGATTACCGTCGCCGCAGGTTTCCCGACTACAGTTAATCCCATCTTTCAAAATCAGCTAATTCCCGTCTTTTTAGACGTTAAATTACCCGGTTATGACCTTGATATTGATCAACTGGAATCGGCCTTGTCAGAGAAGACTAAAGCGATTATGATCGCTCATACCTTGGGAAATCCGTTTAATTTAGAAACGGTGATGGCTTTTGCCGAAAAACATGACCTCTGGGTAGTCGAGGATAACTGTGACGCGGTGGGAAGTCTCTATAAAGGGCAAAAAACCGGCACCTTTGGGCATTTAGCAACGGTTAGCTTTTATCCTGCCCATCACATGACTATGGGAGAAGGGGGCGCGGTTTTAACCAGCGATACCCGCTTGAAAAAGATTGTCGAGTCATTCCGTGACTGGGGCCGAGATTGTTGGTGTCCTCCGGGGGTAGATAATACCTGTAATAAGCGCTTCGGTTGGCAGTTAGGAGATTTACCCTTTGGCTATGACCATAAGTACACCTATTCTCATGTGGGTTATAACCTAAAGATGACGGATATGCAAGCAGCCGTCGGGGTAGCGCAACTGGATAAATTGCCAGGATTTATCAAAAAGCGCCGAGAAAATTTCGACTTTTTGCATCAAAAGTTACAGGAGCTTCAAGATGTTTTAATTCTGCCTGAAGCCAGCCCCGATTCTGAACCGAGTTGGTTCGGGTTTCCGATTTTTGTCAAGGAAAATGCGCCTTTTAGCCGCAATGATTTAGTTAAGCATTTGGAGGAAAAACGCATCGGCACAAGGCTATTATTTGGAGGAAATTTACTGCGACAACCTCTTTATAAGGGGTTAAATTATCGAGTTATTGGGGATTTAAGTAATGCCGATAAAATCATGAGTAGTGTTTTTTGGCTGGGCATTTATCCCGGATTAACCGAGGAAATGTTAACCTATGTAGCAACGACCATCAGAGAATTTTGTCATGGCCAATAAAATTCCCAAACTTTTGGGACAAAATTTCCGAGCATGGGTAATCAACCTTAATCCACTGTCAATCCACTTAAAATCTTGAAAAACTGATGAAAATCACTGAGACAAGAATTTCTAAGTGCTACGAAATTGTCCCCACTATTTTAGAAGACAAGCGTGGTCGTTTTGTTAAAACTCTACATCAGGACATCTATGAAAGTCACCAGTTAATTATTCACTTTGCTGAAGAATATTATTCGGTGTCCAAGAAAAATGTTTTGAGAGGACTACATTTCCAAGTTCCTCCGCAAGATTGCACAAAAATTGTGTATTGTCTCGAAGGTTCGGTAATGGATGTAGTGGTAGATTTGCGTAAAGGCTCGCCAACCTATGGCGAGTTTGAGTTGTTTAATCTGAGTTCTGAAAATGGTAAGATAATCTATATCCCTTCTGGCCTAGCGCATGGTTTTTATGTGACGAGCGAAACGGCAATTATGTGCTATAAAGTATCAACAGTATATTCTCCCAAAGAAGATACAGGAATTCTTTGGAATTCCGTAGTAATACCTTGGCCAAATCTACATCCTATCTTATCTGAACGAGATCAGAGTTTTCTTCCTTTTTCAGAATTTCGGAGTCCGTTTGTTTATTGAGAATCAAAACAATTTAAAGAAAGCATGAAAGTATTAATTACTGGTGCGAGTGGTTTTGTTGGTTCCCATGTAGCAAGGCTTTTAGTAGCCGAAGGGTGTGAGGTATATGCGCTTGTGCGAGAAAGCAGCAACCGATGGCGAATTCGAGATATTCTGCCATCAATGTATTTACGGCAATCCGACTTAGTAGCATTTGAAAACGTGAATACTTATTTGCAGGAAATCAAACCTGAATTGTGCATTCACTTAGCTTGGTATGCAGTGCCGGGTAAATACCTAAATTCTCAAGAAAACCTTGATTCAATTCAGGCGAGCATCAATCTTCTCTCTCAATTAGCCGAACTGGGTTGTAAGCGGTTTGTGGGTATAGGGACTTGTTTTGAGTATGATTTAAGTCTGGGATATTTATCTGAATCCAGTTTGACAAAACCCATAACCTTATATGCAGCCACCAAGGTCGCACTTTCCACTATTTTGCAGCAATTTGCCCAGATAACCGAAATGGAGATAGCTTGGATTCGCCTATTTTATCAGTATGGACCAATGGAGGATGAGCAACGGTTAATTCCGTCGGTTATTTCTTCACTGCTGCGGGATGAAGTGGTGAAAACAACTAAAGGTGAGCAAATTCGAGATTTTCTTCATATTGAGGATGTAGCATCGGCAATTTGGGCAGTTGCTAAGAGCAACGTTTCAGGTGTAGTTAATGTTGGTTCTGGTCAACCTGTAACCGTTGGACAAATAGCACTTGAACTTGGTAATTTATTAGGTAAACCTGATTTAATTCATCTGGGAGCTTTGCCTTACCGTCCCAATGATCCAATGTTTATTTGTGCTAATAATGAGTTGCTTAGAAAAAAGACCGATTGGACACCTAAATATAATTTAACGACGGGATTAAAAAATACAATTGAATGGTATAAAGTCCATCTAAATCTAAATAAAATTGAGGAAATTTAAGATGATTAAAAAATTAATTAGTGTTGTTACTCCTTGCTACAATGAACAAGATAATGTTGAGTTTTTATATACTGAGGTCAAAGATATTTTTGCAAGATTAGGAAAATATGAATACGAGCATATTTTTATCGATAATGACTCTCAAGATAAAACAGTCAGTATATTAGAGCAAATCTCTCAAAGCGACTCTAGAGTCAAAATTATCATTAACGCTAGGAATTTTGGCTTTGTTCGTTCTACCTATTACGGCCTCTTACAAGGAACTGGAGATGCGGTTATTTTAGTCTTCGCCGATTGTCAAGATCCTCCCGAACTAATCGTCGATTTTTTAGAAAAATGGGAGGAAGGCTATCAAGTTGTTAAAGGAATTAAAAGCTCGAGTCAAGAGAATTCTTTGGTCTATGGTATAAGAAAATTTTATTATTTTTTAGTTAGGACTCTATCAGAAGAGATTGACTTAACTGCTAATTTTACGGGCTTCGGTTTATATGATCACAAAGTGATAGAAGCATTGCGTTTGATCGATGATCCTTATCCCTACTTAAAGGGTCTTATTTCAGAAGTCGGTTTTAAGAGTGCTAAAATCGAGTATGCTCAGAAAGTCCGAAAACGAGGTAAGAGTAGTTTCAATTTTTATCGAATGTACGATCTGGCCATGCTGGGTATCACTACCTATTCTAATTTTCCGCTAAGATTGGCGACAATGATCGGGTTCGCTCTATCTCTACTGAGTTTTCTGGTCGGTCTGGTGACTTTAATTTTGAAGCTTCTGTTTTGGAACCTTTTCCCTATAGGGATAGCGGCGATCATTATCGGATTGTTTCTTTTTTCTTCTGTACAGTTATTTTTTATAGGTATTTTAGGAGAATATATTGGTTTAATAAATAGACGAAGCTTAAAAAGACCTCTAGTGGTAGAGAGAGCGCGGGTAAACTTTGATTAAGAGTTACCTAGCGATGTTCTTTAATCTAAATTGTAAAAGACAATAAATAAAGAGGAAAATAAAATGTATCAAATGAACAAAAATATGATCGATCAATGGCTCAAAGGAGTAGGGGCGTTCCTACTTATTTTTATTGATGTAAATTATCTTCTTACCACAAGATTTGAGAGCTTGAAAGGAAATGAAAGGTATGAGGCAATGTGGTATCTATTCATTTTAATTTCAATTATTGTTTTACCTATA
>NZ_JADBUP010000008.1:0-19991 GCF_020245605.1 Microcystis sp. M061S2
ACTGATAACTGATAACTGATAACTGATAACTGATAACTGATAACTGATAACTGATAACTGATAACTGATAACTGATAACTGATAACTGATAACTGATAACTGATAACTGATAACTGATGACTGATAACTGATAACAATCACACTTAAATTAAATTTTGTGAGTACGAATCATCAGAGATCGATGCTTCCAGTCTACCGATTTAGCGGCTTTATCTTTCGCCAAAAACCGGCAAGATTTTAAAAGATTCTCATACCCTCTAGTATTTGGGGGAAAAAAATCTTTTAGGCGAGAATCTGGAATACACCGACGATTAAAGTTCACAAAACCTTTTTTGTGCCAACGGCCTTCATGATCCTGAACTGCAATTAAAAACCTCATAAGATTTCTCCTAATGCCGGCTAATATTAGCCGGCTAAACTACTTTATTGATTCATGATCTTATTTAGAAGCGATTCTAAATCGATCTCTGATTTGGAAGCAGCCGGGGTAGGAATAGGGGTAGCTTGTACATCTATAATTTTTTCTGGCAAAAGATCGACCACTGCTTTAAGTTGATCTTTCGTCATATCCCCTTGCTCATAAAGCCGTAAGGCTTGTTCAAGAAATCGCCGGCGATTATCGTCATAGCGCTGTTTAGCCTCATACTTATCCAGTTCATTGAAAAAGTAGAAAATCCCATCAATCACTTGAGGATTGAATACAGATAAGAAACCCTGAATGATTGGATCGCGTGCTAATGGGTTCATGATGATATCCTATTGGGTTGTCGTGGTACGGATGAACTAGATAATATACTTTATATCTTAGCCCTATACATATAATATATTCTATTATTCTGGGTATGTCAATAGGCTATATATTACAATATCTTATATGGTTATATAATATATTATAATATATAGCCCATTGACAGATACAATATAAGATATTATATTATAGGTATAGACAGAAAGGAGTACATTCATGACAAATATTTCAATATGCAGTTCTTTAGAGCTTGCAATCAATCAAGCTAAAGACCTACTAAATGCTTATCCGGGCGTAGGTATAGGAATCAGAGAGTCTGTTACTGGTTGGGGTTTTGTTGTCTTTAGTCCTTTGGATAAAAAAACTTTTGAATGTTTCACAGGACTAACAATTAAATACCAGATACCAGTCTAATGATCAAGTATTCAGTTATCAGCAAAAATCAAGACTAGGAGTAGAAAAATGTATATAAATTTAAGTCTCACAGAAGCTATTAGCTTACTTATAAGCGATGACAATGCCGGCTGGTCCTGGGACGGCGCTGAAGCTTTAGCCAAATATCTAGAAGACTTAGAGGATAGCCTTGATAAGGCCATCGAATTTGATAGAGTCTCTTTTCGCTGTGAGTATTCAGAATACTCTAGCGCGCTCGAAGCCGCCCAAGATTACGGCTTTACACCCCCAAAAAATGAAGATGATGATGAAGAAATAGAGTCGGCGGCCATTGCCTATCTTGAGGATCAGACTACTGTGATTAAGTTTAGTACCGGCGTAATCATTCAACAGTTTTAATCAGTTATCAGTTATCAGTTATCAATTATCAGCGATTATCAAGTAATTAGGAGTAAAACAATGATCGAGTTTTATTGGGATGGAAAGTTAATCTCACGACATAGAACTAAAGAAAAAGCTTTCGAAAAAGCTTACGAGTACCACAAAAAGCAAGGATTTAAATGTCGCCTAGGTATGAGTGATTTTCGGGATACAAAAAATAACAGTTATGGACTATTTCACGAGTTTTATTCGTGGTTCCATGCCCCATTGGTATTTTTTGAAAGAGAATGTTTATTGTTAGATTCTCATAGCGAGTCTTTGCTTGAATTTGATGATCTATAAACATCAGTTATCAGTTATCAACCGAATTCTAAACTCATTAGGAGTAAATCGATGAAGCTATCTACTCTCAAAAAAAAGCTATCTCAATTAAATGCAAAATTGAGATTATTTCTTAGATGGAATACGGCTAAAGGTATCTCAAATTATGGCAGTCGCAGAATACGCGATACTATTTTTCAAATTCTCAAGCTAGAAAGAAAAATCGAAAATTTAGAACAATCTCAACCATTGCCTATTAAACAAAAAACTGTATCGCTCAAAGAAAATTTTAATAAAAAACCTAACTCAAAAATCTTCAAGGCATTTTTAAATAAATTTGAGAATTGTACTATCAGCATCCCAGAATTTAACGAAGATGATGAAAATCCTTCTAAATTATCAATAAAGCACATATCGGGGGAAGTTTCCATCATTAATTATCAAATTTGGGGCAAACAGAAAATGCCAGAAATGTCCTCACAATTACATGGATTGTATGCAGCCATAGGCGCGGTTCTTGCCACAAGATAATATAAATATATTATTGCATATTATCTATCTTATGCTATACTATACCATACTATCCATACAATCCTTTAATTATGGCGACCGTACAATTTTCATTGACCGCGCAACAACTTGAGATATTACAAAGACTCAGCAATCCCGGCGAATCACTCAATTTAACGGCTAAACGAGTCTTGTCGTCGATATTGGTAAGGAGCAATACTTCACGCAATATCGATTTGGAGGAACCCGAACCCGAACCGACACTAGACACAGACCTAACATCAACAGAATGGCACTTGAGACGACTTGACGATCGCATCAAAGCAATAGAGATCGGCATAGAAGCCGATCTCTACCCTGATATAGAGGAATATCGCAGCCAAACGATCGCTGAATTAGAGGAGCGAATCGAAAAGCTTGAGGCCGATAAGCGTGATCAAGATAATCGATTTGGGATTCGCTACGAATCTCTTGGGGAGCGAATCGAAAAGCTTGAGGCTGAGATAGAAATACTTACCACCCTAACAAAACAACCGGCAACGCCTAACAACGGCGAATTAGTAATCTTTCTCGCTGATTCAGAGGGAGGGCCGATCCAATTCTGGTCCGGCCAAGTGTGGGTGGACGATCTCGATCTAGCCTATCGATACAAAGCACAGCGGGCGTTAGCCCTCACCATGGATAAATTGAAAAAACGGAAGCTCCCCGGGAACGGCTCCCCGGGAACGGCAATCGCATTCGCCTCGATAGAAAATTTGCTGGAAAATGGCAAGTCGTGAAAAAGGTTTTAAAAGCAGCGTTGTTTACCGTTGTCGCCGTTGTAAGCCGCACTGTATAAGGGGTGTGGCTTACAACGGTGTAATCCCTTTTCTTATAATAAAAAAAAAAAAATAGATTGAAAGCCTTATGCAGTAAAGGATTCAAAGCGACAACGCTACCGACAACGCTACCGACAACGCTACTGACAACGCTACTGACAACGCTGCTCCAACGCCACCAAAAAAAGCGACCCGCAAACGGATCGCCAAGAAGGACAGGAAAAACTTAATTAATTTAAATCATCGGGTAAATCGGCAAAACCAAGCCCAATTTTAGCCATTTCTCGCTCTAGAGCCTTGATCTGAGCAATGGTAAGGGAAGGACTCCGCGAGGTTTCCCATCGGGCCACCGAAACTCGATTGGCTTTGATCGCCCTTGCGAATTCCTCTTGAGTTAATCCTAGTGCTTGTCGAATCTGCTTCAAAATATTTTTTTCGGAATCTAGCTTGACTTTTGATAACGCTTCCATTATATAATATCTGTAACCAATGGTTACACATTGGGGACATGAAAACTAGGCGACTATTCCCTGACCAAGAACGCGATCGCCTAATTCTTTAATCTCCTGTGGATGGTAGTCCGAGGGGGATTAAATCAATTCTAATCGAAGTTAATGAAAGTTAAAAGAGGGTAATAGCTATGGCTTGTTAATGCTTATGGGGTTCGCGATTTTCTCCTACGTATATGTGTTGGGCGGATTTCCGCCTTTTTTTCGCCATGAAAGGATAAATCAATGAACGATCAAAAATGTTGGTTTCTGACAGTTGAGCCGGGCAGCGACTTTGACAAGCTTTTTCAGGAATGGCTCGAAGATTTTCACTTTAAAAATTTTGCCAGCGAGAAAGTAGTCGAAGGATTTATTAGCTGTGATTCCAGTGATGATTATTTTCCAGATGACGAGAAATATTCAAGCGTATGAAAGGAAAATATGAAAGGAAAAATTTTAGAATTTAGGATCGGGGGATTACTAATAACTATAGAAAGCTTCGATCATTTATTTTTATTTTCGTGCGATGGAAGCTTTTGGCCAAAGCTTTGCGCGATTGGCCTAGGCGGGGTGTGGAACGGACAAGACTTCTTTTTTCCTTCTCATCAAGCATTGATCCATTTTTGCTTTTTGAATGGATTCTTTGATTTTCTTGATAGCCATTTGTACGAATTTGAGTATCAAATGGAGCGTGCTAGAGCTAGAATGCGGCCTCCCCCTCCTTCTTTTTCTCTAAGTGATTTTAATCCAATAGAATTATCCGATGAAGAACTGAATGCAATCCCTTTTTAGAGGTAAAAATGTCTAAATCGAAAATCGACAAACAAATCGAAAAAGAAGAAAAAGAGTACAATTTTCGGCGCGGTCTTGCCGCAATGCAGGAGCGTCGTCGCTCTTTAGAAAATTTACAGCGCGTCAAACAACAACATCAAGAATATGTAGCGCGGCATGGCCGCACTTGGCTAAATCATTCCCACAAACACTAGAGCAGCAGAAAGCCCTTGCAGATTATGGGGCAAGGGCTTTCATCCGTCTTTCATTCACATTCACCTCTTTATAATACCATGAATACTTTATATCCGCAATCTCTTCTCGAAAAACTTCCTGATGATCGGCATTTGAACGAATGGATTAATTCTGGGGTATCGCCCGAAATAATTTCCTCTAATGTGATCTCATGCAGTGGTGATAATGCCTATGAGCGCCTGCTTTACGGCTTAGATAAATCCGAGCGGACTAACTCAGGCCGGCTCCGGGAAAAATGGCTTAAGCGATACGATCACCTCGATCACGGTGGATGGTGGTGTAATGGCATCGATCTGATCACCCTTGAGGATTCCCAATGGGGATGTTTCAAGCCCGATCGCCCAAAACTTAATCGAGGCAAGGCTTTAAAATATGAGGCTCCCCCCAATTGTCGCGCCGGGATTTTTGCTTTGAAGGTAGAGGCGAAAGCCCTAGAAAAATTCCCCGAATGCCCGAAAGATCAGAAATTTTGGGAGTGGGTGCTAGAGAATCCTATCCCCATAGTGATTACCGAGGGGGCGAAAAAAGCCGGGGCTTTATTGAGTGCCGGCTATGTTTCCATAGCCCTATCAGGAATTTACAATTTTGCCGATGATAATCTCCTTAAGCCGGAAATCTATAAGCTAATTCGGCCCGGAAGGGAGTTCATCATCGCTTTTGATCAAGACAAGCGATGGAATGTTAAAAATAATGTCACCGCGGCCTTGAAAAAGCTGGCCGAGCAGCTTCAAGACTATGGGGCGACGGTTTCCGTCCTCAATTGGGAATTCGAGGATGGTAAGGGCATTGATGATTTTATCGCTTTCAATGGCCCGGGAGAATTTTCTGAATTAATCGAAAATCGGCTAGAGATAGCTGAATACTTAGAAAATCACGGGCAACCTTACCATTGTCAAAAATTGGATCAATTTGCTAAATTTCTCGATACTCAGATCAAAAATCTAGAATACAATCTCCTGACCGAACGGATCGAGTGGGACGGTAAGCCTATAGAGCTATCTGGTGAGCTGCAATTTCGATTACTTCATGAATACAATGTGATCGCAAGCGAAAAAATGATCATCAATGGCTTTCTTTACAAGGCCAAACAAAATGCCTACCATCCAGTACGGCGATATTTAGAGGGATTGGGCAATCTTTCCCCGATAAGTATAGATGATCTCTCGCGGCGATACTTTGGTACTGATGATTCTTTCTATGATTTATTGGTAAAAAAGTGGCTGATCGGAGCCGTGGCGAGGATTTTTCAACCGGGTTGTCAGTTTGACAACGCGCTCATTCTACAGGGTGAACAGTGGGCCGGAAAATCCCAGTTTTTTAAGGTTTTGGGTGGGAAATGGTTCGACGATTCATTCGGATCTAATCTAGAATCTGCAAAAGCCCTAATGACCTTGCATCAGGGCTGGATTCAAGAATGGCCGGAATTCGATAAGATCACCGGAAAGCAAGATTTTAACGCAATCAAAGCCTTCCTGACCAGACAAAGTGACAACTTTGTAAGGCAGTACGGCCGAGAATCAATTGAACATCCTCGGATGTCAGTGATGGCCGGCTCGATCAATCCGTCGGCTTTCCTGAAAGATGCTACCGGAGATCGGAGATTTTGGGTGATTCCTTTGGCCAAAGGGTGGCTCGTGCCGACGGAGCAGCTTCGGGCCGAAAGGGATCAGATATGGGCCGCAGCCGTGGCCGCTTATCGGGCCGGAGAGAGCCGCTATTTAAGCCGTGAGGAGTACGAAATTCACAAAAAAGTAAATGAGCAGTTTCGCGATAGTGATATTTGGTTGTCTGCCATTGAAAATTGGCTTATTGATCGAGAAATTCAACGTTTTTCAATCGAGCGAGTATTGCTTGAGTGCTTAGGTTTCACTATTGATAAAATAGATATTAGGAGTCGCAATCGGGTGCGGGATTGCTTGATTTCTCTAGGATGCACGCCATTGGGGAGTCGTCGGGAATCAGAATATGATGGGAAGGCTCGCCGGGTGTGGCAATCTCCCGAAAAATTTCCCTCTCAAGTAATAGATGAGCCTGACAACGGTGACAACGGTGACAACGGAAGCAACAACGGTAGCGTTGTCACCCAGAACCCAGTCCCAGAGCGGATTACAACGGTGACAACGCTTGACAACGGCAAAAAAGCAAACTTTTTTCAATCTCAAAACAACGGCAAAATTCCTGATCCTGATTTTGTAGAGGAAGCCGAGGAATCCTACGAGGCTGGGCTCATTCGCGAGATTGGCTCGATCTTTGATCGATTGGAATGGGATAAGGGAAAACGATCAGATTTTTTGATTACCCGATATGGGGGGGGGGATTTAGAGGGATTATCCCGATCGGACTTGATCGATGCTGCAGATTTATTGATTAAAATAGAGGAAAACTTAAATGGAAAAAAAATCTCTTGATGATGTATTCGAGTTGATGGGGACTGAAAATCCTGTAGAAGTGATTCCCAATTCTCGTGATAATGCGAGAGTTGATTGGAGAACAACAAGAGAAATCGCCGAAAATTTAGGTGTATCTAAATATAAGGTGCTAAAATGGGTTCGCTCCGGAGTATTTCAGGCTGGTGTGCATTATCGAAATATTTCTTTCGATAAAAATAGACCGACTTACAGGTTTGATCTAGAAAAAATTGATCAATTATTTGAGGGCTAATAATATGGGTGTATCACCGAGTTTTTTAGGATCCAATACTCAAGCGGGTTTAGGGAGTGCAATCACACTATCTCCCACTAAACGGTATTTAGTAGTTGATTGGGAAGATGTAAATCAGGCTATTAATTCGGAGGCTGCAACTCCTGACAATTTAGAGGATTGGATAGCGGCGATCAATTATGCGCTGGTCGATAAATCTCTGGCAGATACTAATCCTCAGACAGGGGGGAAAATTACAGCAGGCCGCCGATTTGTGACTCAAGTAAATGGGAAAGGATTAGATAATGGAAGTTTTGAATCGGGCGTGGATTTAGTGGCTTATCAAATCACTACCACCATTTACGCGCCTGATCCCTCTCCCGCACGCCCTCCCGCAACTAATCTCTAATGCCGTATGCTGCCCCCTTAATCAAGCCGACTCTCTCCCCTTTGCGGCCTCCGTCGCCCCTTCCCTATCGGCCGCCGGGTTCAAATCGGCTGCCCCCGACTCAAACCGCGCCCATCTATCAGCCGCCTGATTTGTTGCCGCCTACAGGATTGGATTTAAAAGGAACAATTTGTATTTATTCTAATGCACCCGTTTGGGAGCTAAAAAAAATTCGATACAGGTATCCGGGGGAAGCTTGGAAAGAAATAGCGGGAGAAGAATATTCTTTATTAGAAGAAGAAAATGATTGGACTGAACTTCCTTTGGTTATTTATCAAGTTTTCTGCCGAGCGAACTCTTGGTGTTTTGATTCTCCGGGGGAGCAAATTTTAGGATGGTTTCTGGTAAGTGGTGGATTTACAATGCTTCCCGTGAGCTTTGATGCCTTTCTATATACTCCGGAAGGAGATAGAATAAATATCGCTGGAAATGCTTTTAGAGCAAATGATCAAAATGGCAATCGCCCTAACGGTAATTTTGCGGGAAGTGACCACACTGGAATGTGGGCAGAATATCCCCCATATTCTGGGTGCGCGGGAGAAAAAATTTGTACGATTGGTATTTGGAATAGTAATCCAAAATCTCAGTATTGCGAGAAAGCACCAAATGAATTTTATGAATTTAGAGTTTTCGGTGCACAACCAATAAGCGCAGGAAGTTTTCAAATCACTCGCGTCGTTCGGCTTTCTGATGGGCAAGAAATCCCCCCTAGAAATGAATGCACTTTTAAAGTATTCAATATCTTTAATCAAGAAATTCTATCAATCACCCGCGAAACTTGCCCAGAGGTGATCGTAGTACCTGAAAGATGCTATTTTAAGGCTGAAAATGAGAGATTAGTTAGAAAAATCAATATTAGTTTTTTTCAAACTTTAAAAACTGAATATAGCGGAAATTGTGTTACAGTTTTGCTTGAATCTTATCCTTTCCCTATTCCTATAGAAGTTTTTAAAGAGTGCTCGGATAATCCCAATTGTCCGCCGCCTCGAATTCGCTTTGATCAAAAATGCGAAGAAAAGTGTGAGCAATGCCCCCCGGGAACTACCGTTAAAGTATTATTGGGAAATCGGATCGCTTGTGTAAATGCTTTTGGTTGTGTCAAAAAAATGATCAAATATAAACCGGGGTGTAATGTTTATGATTGTATTTGCGGCTAATTTTATTTTTTTATTGATGATCAATTATTTAATTTTTACGGGAAAATCAGCAAAAAATGAATTGATTATACTCTGCCAAAAATTTATATTTTATATCTGATAAATCATGACTAATTGTGTTTTTAAAGGACCAAAAGGAGATCCAGGTCAACCCGGGAGAGACGGTCTTAAAGGAGATAAAGGAGATAAAGGAGATAAAGGAAGCAAAGGCGACAAAGGAGATAAAGGAGATAAAGGAAGCAAAGGCGACAAAGGAGATAAAGGAGATAAAGGAAGCAAAGGCGACAAAGGAGATAAAGGAGATAAAGGAAGCAAAGGCGACAAAGGAGATAAAGGAAAAGATGGAAAAAATGGAAAAGACGGAAAAGACGGAAGAAACGGAAGAGACGGAAGGGACGGAAGAGACGGAAGGGACGGGAAACCCGGGGGAAAAGGAGAAAAAGGAGAAAAAGGAGATTCCTCTGATTCTAAGCCAATCAGTTGCGGATTATCTTTAGCTTTTAATCCTATTTCGTGTATGTTGACTGCAATATTAAGAGTCGATAAATGCTCAATTTCTACCAGTGTTAGTATGCTTTGCAATATACAAAGAATAATTGATGAAATTCAAAATACAAGCCGGGCAATTAGTTTACAAGCTGGTAATAATCACACTCAAAATATTAGTAAATCTCAAGAAATACTAAATGAAATTTTAAAACTTGACTTTGATTGTGATAACGGCTTAACTCAAATTGTGCCTACTCTTAATTTAATAAATAATAATGTTAGCGCAAATCTTAATCTGACTACTCAAATTAATCCTAAAATTGATATAGTTAATACAAATGTTATTGATGTAAAATCCACGGTCGTCACTGCTAATCAGAATATTCTATCAGTAAAAAGTGATTTGTCGATTATTTCTCAGCGAGTGCTTAATTTGATTTTAAGCGTTTCTCAAATAAGCATGACGATTAATTCTTTGGCTTTTTCTATTTCAAATATTCAGTCGAAAATTGATAGTATTAGTTTAAACATTGCAAATATTAATAATGTGCTTGCAAATATTCAAACTAATCTAAACTTAGTTTTGAATGCAACCAATACTATGTCAGCAAATGTGACTTTAGTTTTAAATTTAAGCGAAATTATTAACAACAATACAAATACTATCTTAAACTGTTGCGAGGAAATCAAGCAAATTTGCGGAGGCGGAGGCGGAGACCCTGATCCTCCTTTGCCTTCAGAATTTGATTTTGTCGATATTATTTGCATTGATTGCTCCGATCCAGATGGGCCGGATTGCCCCCCCGACGCTACGCCCCAAGAAAAAGAGAGAGGTTATCGAGAAAAAGAAATTACTCTTGATGATCCGATGAAAGCTTTGCAGTTGATTAATGATCAGGTAGCATTATTACAGCGAAAAATTTGCCCTGCGGATGATGATCAAGATTGCATGGTATTACTTCCTGATCCGTCCCTTCCCCTCACCACTAGAGGGCATTATTTGTTATTCTCTTGGGTATTAGAAGAGAATCCGAACGTTGCAGTTTATCAAACCACTAGCCAACTGCGAAACCCTATAGATGCCTTGCGGGTTGCGGGTAATCATTGGGAACAATACTTTAAGCCAATTTATAAGATAATCGGAAAACAATATGGCAGCTATTTTTCGGAAGAAAACAACGGAGAACCTTTAATTAAAGGTTGGTTTTTAAATATTGCCGAAGCTAATAGATTTTTTAATCAAATGCGAACCTTGACCAAAGATACACCTAGAAATGAAGGAAATCCCCGCTTTCCTCTTGTCACTAACGCCGTTGTTCCGATTGTGAACATAGGTAAAAAGTTAATTCTTAGAAAAGTCTGTTACGGATTTTATAATGAAGGCAGCTTTACAAAAGTGCATTCATGGCACAGACCTAAAAATGGCTAAAACATCACGAAACAGACACGGATTTCATTCTTACGGGGGGAAATATGCTCATCCTTTTGAGACAAAACGAAAATCCATTTTTGCCCATCGAACCCACCAGCGCGATATTAATAATCTCGATGGCGTGACTGTGTGGACACCTATTAAGGATTATCAAGTCTCTAGATTTGTGTCTTACGATCAGGTTTTGTATTTCGCTCGAAGGAAGTGGATCGCGGTGACTTCCTGTAAAAGTAGGCTATATATCTGTGAACTTTGCCCAGATCAGATAAATTATCACTTGCAGTTCGGCTGTGTATAGTGACAACTATAGTTCTCACTATAGGCTAGTGTTTGCCCTTTCGTGAAAAAGCTATTAAGCTAAAAGTATCGAGAGGCAAGCAACCATGATCTTTTTGCAGGGTAATTCCAATCAATCCTATAATCCCAATTCTGTACTAATCCCCCTAATCTCTTTAAAAGAATATGGATTAAAAGAATCAGAGTGGGAAGATACTCTAAGAAATCGACAAAAGGCTATTTTAGCGGTGTTAAAGCTAATTTGCGTCACTCCTTTTGTCAGCATTTTGGGATTAGAAAAACCTAGCAAGCCCTCTCAGTCCACCCCATACCCAAATAGGATCAATACTACCTATGTTTTAACTCACATTCAACAAGGGGATCTGCTGAAAAATACCCTGTCGGATTTCCCCCTTCCCTCTACTGGAATAGGCGGATTGAGACTTGAAGATGTCGTCGGAAAATCAGGAAAATACAATAATCTGATCATTCCTTTTGAGGATATTTACCCAGAAGGCTATCAAATTAGTGCTGAAGATAATCGATCATTTTTTAGTGCTTTTTTTCGATATTTGATTTATAGCAAAGATATTGCTATCCGATCCGCTTCTATTCCTTCGGCAGTAATTAAAAAATCAGCAAGCACGCCCAGAATAAATGCTTTACCAGATAGAAAAGTATCAATTGAAATTACTTATTCTATTACTTTTCAACAAAGCATCACGCAATCAGACAATCTTGATTTAAATTTTGTAACACAATAAGGAGAATTGATTTATGGCTCTTGTAAGATCGGATCGAATGATCGGTACTTATACGGACGACTTTGGGACTGAGTATCCAAATTTAAATGTTAAGTTTGGAGATGATGTTCCTAATGCCGTCGTTCAGCAATTGTATGCTACTAGAACCGATGAGGTGAATTGCGGTGCTGTCGGTTTATTTGTCCCTCGCGCTTTGATTGCCACTTTTACTAATGGCAATATTCATCGATTCCCTTTGGCCTCTCGTGAAACTGCTGATATCGAAGAAGCAGTATTACTTTTAAAATCAAATAATGCGGCCTGTATCGATCTAGAAGGGGAAAGTTGGAATTTAGTGCCTCAAACTTTTTTTGCCGGAGCGACCTTCCGAACTTCGCCTTTTACTGATATCCCTTCGGCCAAAGTACAAGAATCAGTATCTTTCGATTACACTCCCGATATTCAAGCTTCTGGAAATGTACGATTAAGCACTCGAATCGAAACAGCGCCTACTGCTTTAAATGCTTGTCAAAAATCAGCTTTAAGTGACGTTGAGGTACAGGGCGGGGGAATATGCAGCGGCCGGTCACTTGGAATTTCTCCACGAAAATATATTATTCAAGCAGTAGCTCGAAAATCAGGCGAAACCGCCGCTTCAAAGCCTCGAAGGGTAAGTAGAAATGCAATCGTTTCGGATAAATCAGCAGCTACGATTAAATCTCAAATTGATGGGATTGCTCCTTGTGCTTATTGTGTGGGTTATCGAGGAGAAAGCGTTAAAAATGTGCATTTACTTTTTAACGAACCTTAATGACGATTTATCGAGGTATTTATCAAAGTGATTTAGGCTTAAGCTTGCCGTCTATTAGATTGGAAGTTTACAGCGTGATCAATGGAATCCGATCAGCCACAAACGATAATTTTGATGCTGATTATTTGCCTCAAGTTTATAAATCTCATGTCGAAAGTGTGCCACCGCGATTTAATTTGTGCGATTTTCCTTTAGGTAGAGTCAGATATGCAAAATTATTTTACAACTCTACTGATTACCTTCGCGTTGATCTACCTTTTACCCCTGGAAGTAACAATTATGAGCAATTTTTCACGGATGTTTTTGCTAATTCTTTAATCTTTTTCGTAGGATTAGAGGGTGAATTAATATCTGATGACTTTTATCTTAGGAGATTTGTAGCGTGAAAGCTAGTTTAATTGAAGGAGTAATTAAATTTTCGTTAATCGTTATTGACGAAACTAAATTAAATCATGTTGAAGAAACGTTGGCGAGTATTTCTTCCGAAGAAATTTTAGATTTTTTACCTGCGGGGATAATTGTCAAGGATTTTGAGTTAGATCAAGAATCTCGCGAGGTTTCTATAAATGTCAGTGAAACCACCAGCTAGTTATCGTAAAGTAAGGCGAGTTGCTTTGCTTTACGATATGGATTTATCTGGCAAACAGACATTAATTCGCGTTGATTTGATCATTCAAAGCGCGGATTTAATTATCACTCCTGTAGTTTCGCTTTACGAAGCTAGATTTACTCAGGATAATCCTAATGCTTTGGCTGCTAGAGGTTTCGATCCGCGTCAACTATTAGCGTGTTTTGAAATTCTAAATAAAATAGTAAATAGAACTATTTTTAACCCATACAGACCTTCGCATTCTAATCACAAAGGATTAATTAATGAACTGTACAATTTATCAGAAATTAAAACTTTAAAGTACACAGGAGAAAGCCATGAGCGAGATTACCAGCGATTTAATTGATTTTTTAATTAATTCAATTTTAAAAGAAAAGCCTTTGTACACTGACGAACAATGCTTAAATATCGCTCTAGAAATAATTAAAATTAATTTTCCTATTTGTGCTTCAAAATATGTCAGAGGAGAGCCGTGGAAACTATAGTAATTTTTGACAAAAATGTACCTAGCAATCAAGTCGTTAAATCCAATCCTTTTAAAAGAGGGCAATCTTTAATTTTTGAATCGCCGGGATTGCCTAGCGATGAATCTATAGAATTTGGATTATCTATAGTTGGTTCGTTCCCTTTAATAGGATCATTGAATCAAGAAAAAGTCCTGCCAGTAACTTTTTTAGATGGTAATTTTAATCTTTTAGGCAATACTTCCGCAATTGCTTATTTACCGCGTGAAATTTCAGAAGCTGAAATTGATTGTTATTGCTATTTACATAGTACCATTCCTTTTAATCTTAGAATTTATGTCATCAAATCTGAAATCACACAAGAAAAAATTTATAATGCTATTAAGGAGTTTCAAATACGAGAAACTATATCGGATACAGCGCAAATTATCAATGAAATTAATCAAAATGCAGCTATTGCTTTATTAGGAGCTTCTCTCGCTCCTCTGACTCTAGGAGCTTCTCTCACGGTTGAACCTCCATTATTAACCGGAACTTCTGCTCTCACTCCCTTGTTATTAGGAGGTATATAATGGCTTTTCAACTTTCAACTATTCCCGCCGGCCAAGTTACTTTGCGCGGTTTTGAAGAAAATGGATTGCACAAACACGCGCAAGGAATTGAAACTTTTTATCAATTAGCTAATTCAAATAATTTACTGGCCAATCAAGAAATAATCTGGGAAATACCTGTAAATTTTCAACTGATGTCTATTTGGATGAAACTTATTGAAGTTCCTAGCGAATTAGCTAAAAGTACAATTTTAATTAATTTGTTAGGATCAAATAATAATTTTGTCGAAGCAATTGCATTTAATTTGAAAGCAAAGCAATTAGATAATCAAAGTCTTTGGATAGGATGGGAACCGCCATTAACAATTTTCCCAAAAGAATCAATCCTAAAAGCAAAAACCACAGTCGCTGTCGAAGGCATTTTTTTAGTAGGTAAAGAATGCTATTTTAATTCAGTTATTCGTGGATCTATAATTCAATAACAAACCAAGGAAAGACTATGCTTAATTTTAATTATTATGATCAACCCGGAACCGCTTCTAGTGCTGGTGTTTTTATTCCTCGCGATAATATTGCAGGATTAGTTGAAGATGAGGAATTAAATATTTATCAACCCGCCATTATTAAAGATTGTAAATTTTTATCAGGATTTTTAATTACTTTAGAATCAAGTGTCTTTGTTAATACGGCATTAGGATTAAGTATTGAAAAAAGCAATTTAATAGGAGGAGCAGGAGGGGTTTTTAATCAAATTTTTTCGATTAATATTGCCGAAAGTGTAGATTACAGTACGAGAATCTTTTATTCTATACCAACTCCTATCATCGGAGCCAATGTCGGGCTAGGTGCGCTTAAAATTATTGATGTTTTCCCCAGTGCTGCATCGGTATCAAATCAAGGAGCAATTTCAACGGCGGGAATTTTAATTCCGCACAGTGAACTTAATTTCTATGGCGCAAGTTCTCAAAATCCTAATAGCGATTCCCGCCAATGGTTTGCGGCTGTGATTCGATATTTATTCGATAAAATTACAATTCGCGAAAATACCACGACCGAGCCTTTTTCTGCTTTAATTGGAAAATCGCTTGGGAATTTTAATCGATTTTCTTTGCCTACCAATGCTTTAGATTCTACCAATCCCACAACTGGGCTTAATCCAGTAAAAGTAATAGATACTTATAGCAGAATTATTGAGTTTAATATTCAGTATGCGTTAAGTGAAAAAACCCAGACTTTTGATGTTAGAAATCATCTTAATCCACCTGTCAATATTCCTATTATTACTTTTGTTGATAACTTGCCTCCAGTAACAATCTCAAAGGATTTTGGAATAGCAATAAATTTAAATCAGTGGGTAGCTTCAACTTTTGTGACTGGTAATAACAATGTTTATAGTCTTAATTCAATTAGTCTTCGATTTCGAGCAGACACTTTATCTAACAATTTGATTCTTAGTCTTCATAGCGACAATGCAGGAGGCGTTGGTAATCAAATAATTGATTTTGTTAATCCAATTTTTAATACTGGAATTATTGATAATTACCTTTTTACTCTTACAACTCCTCAACCATTAACTTCTAATACTACTTATTGGTTAATCGCCAAAATTTCAAGCGGAGAAGGTGTATATTCTTGGCGACTTACCGATTCTACAGACCAGATGGGACAATTTGGTTGGTTGATTGGAAATTTTTCTTATAAAAGTAATAATCAAGGGCTTACATGGGATTCACTTTCTGAATTTGTTACTCAATTTAGTGTTAAAGGATCGTAAAATATAAAATTGCAAAGATTCAGATAATTTTAAAATAAAGTAAAACATGAAAATCTCTTTTAATGATACAATAGCATTAAGCGGTTTCGTTTTAGGTATAATTTCTATGGTTAGTGCTTTTGTTTTTTGGTTAGTTTCGCTTAGTTACAAAATAACTAAATTCATTTACGGGATAAAAGCAGATGTAGTAGAGATTAATCACGCTAAACAGCGCATAGAAGATGCTATCGCTTTAATAGGCAAAGATATTGAACATTTGAATCGTGTAATCTCTAGAGAATTTCCTCAATATTTTAACAACCGTCATGAATAAACAAATTATTAGAAAAGCATCGGAGGGAATTTTTATATTGTTCTGGATCGACAATTTAGGCGAAGTGATTCCAGATAGTTTGATCACTTTAGATTTTAATCCAATAATCAAATCGGCAAATTTGATTAAGGATTTTGCAATTTGCCATTATCAGGCACGCCCTAAAGGATTAAGAAAATGGGGAATTTTCTATGCGGATGATTATTTTTCGGTAGAAAGAATTAGTTCGTCGGTTCCTTACGAATCAACCTGGCTGGATGAAACAAATCTTAATTTTCCCCCTAATGCTACTTTGATCCATCGAAATTGCCAATTAATTCTTAATCAATTTGAAGCTACTCTTAAATCAATTTCTTAAAATTAATAAAATTCAAAAGCGAAGCACTTACCAAAGCAACTTTTTAGGCTTCTTTGTTTATATTATCTATATATTATCTATATATTATCTATATATTATCTATATATTATCTATAGATATACAAAAATCATTGATTTTAATCCTAATTTAGTCCTATAATTTAAAGAAGTGATTAAATCGCTTGCACTGTAAGTAATTTTTAAAATTAATCAGGGGACTAATAAGCCCCAGAAGGTGATTTATGCCAATGGATCGAAGTCGCTACCCAAAAAACTGGAACGCGATCGCTTTGAAAATTAAAGAGACATCAGATTGGAAATGCCAAGAATGTGGACTTGATTGCAAGCGTACAGATGAACCACTTGATCGATCATCTAAGGCTAAACGAACGTTGACGGTGCATCATCAAGATTGCGATCCTTCTAATAATCACTCCAGCAATTTAATTGCTTTGTGTAGTGCCTGTCATTTGAAGAAACACGTTGGCGGGCGAGGAAATGTGAGCAGAGGGCAATTACCGCTTTTTAAGAAGCAATGACAACACTCACAGACTGGATCATTAAAGCAAATGATCGGCTTAAGACCGCAAAAATTGGAGTAGCGATCGAACTCCGAAATGATCGGCTTTGCCTTCGAGCCACCCTCCCCCCCAAACCGGGAAAAGCGGGCGGTCCGCATCAGCAAAGAATCTCTTTAAGGATTTTTGCTAATGTTGAGGGGTTGAAATTTGCTGAGAGCGAAGCCCAAATAGTCGGGGGATTATTAGCTCAAGGTCGTTTTGATTGGTCGCGATATATTGAGCCTAATCAATCATCAGAGACGATCGCTTCTTGGATTGAAAGACTAAAAAATCAATATTTTTCGGAGCGTCAAGAAAACCCAACAACTCTAGAAACTTGGCATCATGAATATTTTCGACCTTTATCTTTACTTCCAAAAGATAATTTTTTAACTGAAAAATGCCTAAAAGATACTTTAATTGAATTTACCGAACCTAACAGCCGATCACGCCGGCGATACGCCTTGGCTTATGCCAAAATTGCCGATCTTGCTGGCATAAATCACACCCTGCGTGATTTAGTCGGGGATTATGCTTTTAAGGCTGTATCACCGCGATCCTTACCTTCTGATGAATTGATAGGCAAAAGCTTCGAGCTGATCACTGATCAAGCTTGGCAATGGATTTATGGGGTGATGGCCGCTTATGGATTGCGAAATCATGAGGCTTATTTTTTGGATTTTGAAGATTACCCTATTGCTTATATAAATCGGGGGAAAACAAATGAGCGCTATATCTGGCCGCTCTATCCTGAATGGGCTGATCAGTGGGGATTGATCAATATTTCTCGGCCAGATTGCTCCGGGAATACTAATAGTGTTTATGGCAATCTGATCAGCAAAGGATTTAAAAATCTAGAAATACCCTTTACCCCCTACAATCTCCGGCATTGTTGGGCGCGGCGATCTTTGGATTTCGGCATGGATATTACCATGTCTTCTAAAATGCTCGGACATAGTACAAACATTCATGCAGAAATCTATAGACATTGGATAGATCGAGAATCTTTTAATCGAATCTACCAGCGACTTATTACTCATCCTGATCGTCCTTTACCACCATGTTAAAAGCTAAATATTGGATCACTTCTGGTTTACTCTTAATTGTTCTTAATTTTATGGCTTTTGTGGCTTACTACATAAGCCAAGCTTTAATGCAGATATTTGATCCTTTTAAAGAATGGATTCTATATTATCTTTTTTCTTTAATTTTAACTTTATTCGTAAATTTTGCAATACTCTGCTATTTTCATCTTTGGCTAAGAGAAAGAAAAATCAAAATAAATCTTGATTGGCAAAGCGTAAAAAGTGCTTTATTGACCACTTTAATACTTTTTATCTATTACAATACAATCATTTTGATTAATTTTTATTCTAAATATTTTATAAATGTAGATATTATGGCAATTTATCATCGCTTAACACCGATCATAATTATCTATTTTCTTGTTTTTTTTAGTTTTTTCTATTTTCTTTTTGACAATTTTAAATTAATCAGAAAATGATATAATAAATAGGTTAAAGTTTATAGAAGTCAAAATAAGCGAATTTACAAAATATTCTGACAGATTAACAGAGGATAACCTAGAAGCGGGAGAAATCCTAGAATCTGCTGTATTTATAAATGAGACACTTACAGCGTGCAAAGCAATATGAAGTGATTTAAATTTAAAAGATTCAAAACAATTAAATTAAGTTTAAGTTGTTAAGAAGGCTCATAATGGTTTATAACTTGGCTCATAATGGCTTAATCCTTCTTAACAACATTTTTTTCACTTCTTAATTCCGTCCCTATCGTCATAGCTTGATTTAAACAGAGATTAAGGTTGATTGTAACACAAAACTGATAACTGACGACCAATCAACCTAATCTTCTATTTTCCAATAATTCTCCATCAAAATCGATTCGGTATTATCGCTTAATATTTCTACATCCGAATGTTCGTTAGTTTCAATCGAAGCGTTAAAAGTTTCAATCGAACCGTTAAGATAAGTATCGTGAAAAAAAGATTCGGCCTGCTTCCGATTTTTGGCTTTAATAGTTACCTCGATAGTAATTGTCATTGATCCGGTGAATTCTGGCATTTTTTTTACTCCTGATTGTTTGAGATTAATTAGCCATGCCATTCATGGCAAGTAAATTGAGATTCATTCGGAAAATCTTTGGCCATTTGTCGCAAGGCCTCATCTTCATTTTCCGCACGAATATAATATCCTTGCCGGGCTGATAGATCGGAAAAAGCACGAGCATTGGGATTGGTGCAAAGGCATCGAGTCAGTCGATAAATTTTCATTTTACTTGATGGTTTACTTGTAACTGATAACTGATTACTGATTACTGACTAAAAATAAGGTTCGATCAAAACTTCTAAATGCTTCTCATAGCTAGGGAAAACTTCATAATTAGGGTTGCCATTCTCCCATAATTCCTTGAGATTATCGACTTCATTTAAGAAGTTATCAGCATCCTCACCCTGTAACAAAATGTCATTTTTTCCGTCCGACAATCTAGATCGAAAAAAGTAAAGTCCATCTTTTTGTTGCTCTTAACATTTTAAGTGTTTACTGATAACTGATAACTGATAACTGATAACTGATAACTGATAACTGATAACTGATAACTGATAACTGATAACTGATAACTGATAACTGATAACTGATAACTGATAACTGATAACTGAT
>NZ_JADBUP010000080.1:0-20862 GCF_020245605.1 Microcystis sp. M061S2
ATTTTGCTAATAAACATAGCAAAATTATAGATGATTTCCTGACCTAAGATCACATTTTATTCTTTTTTCCACTTCAATCTAAGAATTGAGAAAAAAGCAAAACCTTATATTATACCATAAAAAAATTATGCAAGAGGTCTACTGTCTTTTCACCGATTACTGTTTACTGATTACTGATTACTTTTAACTGGCTGTTAACTTAGTCATAACTTGGGTACTGTATAATCCCTATGTCAAGGGTCTGTAATAAAATTTAACCTAATCAAAGTCCGAGTATCAGTTTTGACTTTATTTCCGAAAATATGAGTATTTCTCGCCGTAATTTCCTCACCTTTTTAACTGCCACTGCCGGTGTCTCTTTTTTCAGTCTGCAAGAGAAAAAATATTCCTCTCTGATTAGCAGTCCTGCGATCGCTGCTAATAGTTTCGGCTTCAACTTTGCCCCAGTCAAACTGCCGATTCCCTTAAAAATTGACGGTATGAGCGATGAAAGCCAAAAAAGTACCTATCAAACCTATACAGTCCTAGATGATCTCGTTCTTCCGCAAGGATTCACCTATGATGTGGTAGCGCAGTGGGGAGATAAAGTGGGTGATTCCCGTTTCGGTTATAACAATGATTATCTATCTTTTATCGAAACCAGTCCGGGTCAAGGTTATCTAACCGTTAATTTTGAATATATCAGTGGTCGTACTTGGCTACAAACCTTTGAACAAGTGATCGGTAAAACCCTACCCGTCAAGGAAGTACGGGAAAAAACGAACGAAAAGGGGGAAATTGCCGCCTATCGCCTGCAAGATGCCAGCTTAAAGGCAAAAATCGAGGAAATATCCCTAGAAGGCTTAATTGATCAGGGAATTGGCGTAATTTCCCTGGCGAAAGATCAAACGGGAAAATGGCAACGTACCTATAGTAAAGCCGATCGCCGCATTACCGGTATCTCTGGACTAAAGGACGGTTACTACCTGAAAGCGACTGGTCCTGCTGTAGCAATTTTTACCAAAACCAATAAACTTGGCTACGATGACGGATTAGGGGCAAAAATTATCGGAACATTTCAAAATTGCGCCGGGGGAACAACTCCCTGGGGGACAGTATTTAGTGCCGAGGAGAACTTTCAAGACCAAGTGACGGAGGTAGTGTTAAAAGATGGTTCCTCTTTGCATCCCGATACTACCCCCTTTATTCTCAATAGTGGGGAAGTGGATGGCCGGGGTAACGTCTTCGGGTTAGCGGGAAATAAATACGGTTGGATGGTGGAGGTGGATCCGGCCAATCCCGACGATTATGGCACAAAACACACTTGGTTAGGGCGTTTTCGCCATGAAGCGGTCGCTTTTCTCGCTCAAACGGGGCAATACTTGGCGGTTTATTCAGGATGCGATCGCAGAGGCGGTCATGTCTATAAATTCGTCTCCGAGGGCAAAATTAGCGATATTAAAGACAAAAATAACTCAAAACTCCTAGAAAAAGGAATGCTCTACGGGGCAAAATTCAACCCCGATAAAACTGGTTATTGGATACCCTTAAATCCCGACACGGAGATAAATCCCGTCCTACCGAGTCAAATTGCCGCTAGTCGCGGGGATGGGGTGGTAGCCTTGCCAAATCCCGAAAGAACGGTCAATGATAATCAATTACTGTTATTTAAGGACGATGAGGAGATTTTAGCCTACAAAGCTAAATATAAGACCCTCGCAGACCTGTATGAAGGTAATGGGACGGAAAAACAGGGAGCAATTCTCATCGATGCTCATTTTGCCGCTAACGCCGTTGGGGTCACTTGTACTGGTCGCCCGGAAGATACGGAAGTGGACGAGAATGGCACTTTATATATGACCTTTACCTCTGGTAGTCCCAGTGAAGCGGAGGGAGGAGCCGATAAGGAGATATTTAAGGGACCAAATGGCGAAATACCCTACGAATTTGGTTGGATTATCAGCTTAAGGGAAGATAATAACGATGCTGCTTCCTTAAGTTTTCGTTGGGATGTGGTCGCTTATGGAGGGGAACCGACAGAGAAGGGTGAGGGTTTTTCTAATCCCGATAACCTCGCTTTCGATAAACAGGGAAATCTCTGGATGGTTAGCGATATTTCCACGGGTGGGTTAAATCGAGAGATGAAAACTCGTTATCCCCAAGGGGTCCCGGTTAGTCAACGGGATTTATTGGGTATTTTTGGCAATAATAGCGCTTGGGTGTTTGCCAAGGGTCAAGAGCATCCCTATCCTTTTGCTATCGCTCCCATGGATGCGGAATTAACGGGATTGTACTTTACTCCCGACCAAGAGACGTTATTTTTGGCAGTACAACATCCGGGGGAAGCGGGGGGAATTCGTCAGGATTTGGCCTTTGAAAACCGAAAATTTGCCCTGAAAACTACTAATGGGCAGGAATTTGAACAAATACGACAAGTACCCCTAGGGTCGAATTGGCCCAGTGGTCAAGTTAATCAACCTCCCCGGCCGGCAGTGGTGGCAATTCGCCGAATTGAGTCAAAATAGGAGAGGGAATTATGAATTATGAATTATGAAGTGGGGAACTGGGGAGAAAAAAGAAATAGATTGTTTCCTTGGAGTAGAAAAGCGATCTTTTTCGGGAAAAATCTTTAAATTAAGGACTTTAAGAGCAAGTTCGCCATTAAAATCTCACTTTTGCTGGAGAGCTATTGTGATTTTGTCCTTGAGTTTCCCAAAGATGGGCTTACTATGAAAGTAGGGGGAAAAAAGATAATTTTAGCGATCGATTAACAATGACTAGGGATCTCTGTAGAATTTTATTGATAGAGGATGAGCCGACGACTGTTAAATTAATCCAGAGATTGCTGTTAAAGGCCCCCCAATGTTCCCTGGCCAGGGGGTTGACTTTTACCCTCACCCAAGCTCAGGATCTAGAGGAAACTGCCGAAAAACTGGCAGGGGAGAAATTTGATCTCATCCTCTTAAGCTTGGAAATCTCTGTCCCCCCCGGCTTAAATATTCTAGTCAAAACCAGAGAATTAGCCTCTCATATACCGATAGTGGTTCAAACTACTAGCAATGATGAGAAATTAGTCGTTAAAGCCTTTCAACTGGGTGCTGATGGTTATATTCAGTTAAATAATATCGATAGTAGTCTTTTAGTCTATCAAATTCGTGTGGCGATCGAGCGTCAGCAATATATCCTCAATCTTAAACATCAACAACAGGAAGAAGAATTTCGCGAACTGGAACAGTTAATCAAGGGAGGACAAACTAGCATCACAGCGAAAATGTTCGGTTCTGAGGCAATAAGGCAGAGTATTCCCGATATTTTTCAAGAATTAGTCCAAAATTACGGAGATTTATTAGATTTAGCTTTAGAAGAACAAGCATACAAAGTGGAACATAATCTATCGGAACGACTGCGAAGCTTGGCCGATAAGTTAGGATTCTTAAAAGCGAGTCCTCGCGATGTGGTGGACATTCATACCACCACCCTACGCCAAAAAAATCAGGATGTCACCCTAGCCAAAGCGCAGGCCTACGTTAGCGAAGGTCGTCTCATGGTCTTGGAATTGATGGGTTATCTCGTCTCTTTCTATCGTAAATACTATATCGGTCTCAGCAACATTAAACTGTTCAATAACACGCAATCATGAGTCAATATCTTCTCAAACTCTACATTATGGGCGATTCAAGTAAATCCCAGAGGGCGATCGCTAATATTTTTCGCATCTGTCGTGAGGAGTTATCCGATCTTTATACGGTAGAAATAATTGATGTTCTCGAACAGCCGCAATTAGCGGAACAGGATAAAATTCTCGTAACTCCTACTTTAGTCAAACAACTTCCCCCACCCCTACAAAGAATTATCGGCGATATGTCCAATACCCAAAAGGTGCTCCTCGGTTTGAATGTTATTTCCAAAGACTCCCATCTCAATTAGGGTTTACCTAAAAATTCTTCTGGTTAGGTTTTTCCTCGCTAATAAGTAGGTAGGATTAAAATTATCCCTTGAAGATAGCTGAAAATCAATAGTCATCCCCATCATAGCAAAGACTGAACACGATCGAGAGGCCAGTAAACTTTATAGGCTTGACCAACGATATAACTTTCCGACAAAAAACCCCAATCACGGGAATCAAAACTATGGTTACGATTATCTCCCAAAACAAACAGGGTTTTTGGGGGTACAGTCACAAATTCCATTTCATAATTGGCTAACTCGGCGGTGTAGAGTTCCTCGATAACTTGCCGGTTGAGATAAACTTTACCCCGGCGGATTTCAATGGTATCTCCGGCAATAGCGATGACTCGTTTAATAAAAAAATCTCCAGACTTAGGATCTAGTTGCCTAATTTTTTCGGGAGTTCTAAAAACAATTATATCGCCTCTTTTTGCTTGATAATTACCAGATTGACTGACGAAAATGCGATCACCTACTGCGAGGGTAGGTAGCATGGATTCGCTCGGAATCTGGAAAAATTCTATTTTTTGATGTAACCAATTGGGAAAATAATTACAGATAATTCCCCAAGTAAAAATCACTCCCACCATCAGTGCCAAAATGGAACGATAGGTGTGACGATGGGGGTGGAATTGATCAGGGAAAGTGTGATAAACGTGATAAATAGCGATCACTGTAACTAAAGGGGTAAGAAAGAGGATATTGGCCAAAAAATGATCCATTTTCAGGCTAATCTGGGATATAGTCAGAAAAATTATCCCTAATCTCACCTTATCAGCGTACAATTGCCCCAAACCTGGCATAATCCGGTTAGCGAAGACGGCAAACCATGGGTTTTTTTGTTGACGGGGAATTTTCTCTAAGCTGTTATTCTGTCCGGAATCATAAACAGTCCAGTGAGCGTCAAAAATATTGCTAATGTAAACGATAATCAGAGCAACTATTCCCCCTAATCCCCAGCTTACACGGCCATTGGGGCTAAAAATTGACCAAATTGTCACAATTATTAATATTACTTGAGCGATCGCCCAAATGGTTGCTTTTTGGTTTTTGTTAGCATACCATTGTCCCAAACCGGGGAAAAACATCGAGAGATTGACAGCTAACCAGGGATCTTTTGCCAGTGAATTAGTCGCATAAGCAGGAGAAACAGCTGAAAAAAGGGGGGGTTTGCTCATAGTATAGACCTATTGCCAATTCAGTAAACACTGCTCAGTAAACAGTAAACAGTTAACCGAAAACAGTAAACAGTGAACAGTGAACTTAAAACTCAAATCTGATAACTAATAACTACTATAGCAACCAACAACACTTAATGCTTTTACTTCAATTTAGCACATCTCATTACTGTCGCAAAGCTCGTTTAGCCCTAGGTTATAAGGGGATTGATTACCAAGTAGAAAATCTCACCCCCGGACTACATATTCTCAAACTCAGTCCCCTAACTAAAGGGTTAACCACTGTCCCCGTTTTAATGGCAGCAGATGAGATTATTGCCGATTCTACTGCCATTTTAAAATATTTAGAAAAAGTAGTTCCTGTCCCCTCTTTTATTCCCGCTGGGGAAAAGGAGAAAAATCAAGCTTGGTTACTAGAGGATTGGTTAGATGAAAGTATTGGAGTAGCGACGAGATTTGTCTATTATAATTATCGCGCTGGAGAGGGAAAAGCGATCGATCCTTCCCTGAGTAGTCAAATAATTATTAATATCGTGCGACAACAATATAAAATCACCCCAGCCAGGGTAAAACTAGCGGAGGAGCGCCTAGAAAATGCCCTCAAGATTCTAGAATATTGGCAAAATCAGCCCTATTTGGTGGCAGATAAATTAAGTGTAGCCGACATTGCCGCCACTGCCCTACTCAGTCCTCTGGCTCTAATTCCCAGTTATCGTCAAAAATATCCCTGGTTGTTTGCTAGAATCGGGGAAATTCATCAACAGTGTCGAGAAAAATTGCCCCCCGGTTTAAATTAAATGCAGCGAACGATCAAAATTATTATCCTCATCTCGATCGGTTTCTTATCGCCCCTAAAAGCCCTTGCTTTGCCCTCTCCTGAAGATATTCCCGAAGAAGTTTTACGAGCAGAAATTATCACTTCGGCTCGCTCGCCCCTTGATAATCAACCCCTAACTGCGGCAGAATATGCCTTACTAGAAGAACAATTAGCCACCAGCATTTATCCCCCCCCAATTAATCCCAAGATTCGACAATTAATTGCCCTGAGAAGATTACAAAAACTCCTCCAGATATTGATACCTTTCTATCGTTAAAATAAAAATAGTCAATCTCCTTTGGCAAGAGTGCCTATGCTAACCGAAAAATTAGAGAGGATTAGAGCAAGGCGATCGCTTTTATCGCCAGCAGACAAAAATCCCGTGTTATCATTAATGAAAAAATCATAAAGTTTTGTAACAAACCTTGACTGCTATCCTCCGCCCCCAAGAAAAGCCCCTGCTTAATCCTCCTTGGTACTCCCTGTCCCCTCTCTGGCAAGGAGACGAAACCGATGTTAAACAAGGTTTACCCCATAGCCAACTCGCGCCTCCTTGGCAGATTTTAATTCTCGGCGATGGTTCTCCCACCCGTCATTTACAACTTTTAACCGGTGAAAAAACGGAAGTGGATGTGATCGATATGTCCCCCATCGGCGATGATGAGGATGGCGCACCGATGAAAATTAGCCTGATTCCGGGGCCGAGATTGCGTCGTCAAGTCTGGTTACGCACAGCGAGCGGTCAAAGGTTAGCCTATGCCGCTTCTTGGTGGTCTGCCAATCAAGTGGACGAATATCTAGAAAATCGTTCCCTACCGATTTGGGAAAGTCTCTCGCGGCTGCACACGGAATTGTATCGCGATGTGCAGGGACTTTATTACGGTCATTCCCCGGAATTAGAAATAGCTTTTGGGGAAAAAGGAGCTTTTTGGGGTCGTCATTACCTATTTTGGCACGCTCGCCAACCCCTTACCCTGATTTACGAGGTTTTTTCTCCCTATCTCCGTAAATACCTCGGCGAAATGAGAATTGATCAATTAGAATAACTGCCGTAGATATTTCCAAGTAGTTCAATTAGCTAATCTTTGGAGAGAATTAAATGATTTTTCTCCGTTAATTTGGCCATCCAACCCGGTTCAATCACAATCGTGCTAATTTTTTCGATAATAATTGCCGGTCCTGCCAGACAATCAAAAGGTTCCAGATCTGAACGCTGATAAATTGGCGTTTCTCGCCATTGATTAGCCATAAAAACCGCTACTCGATCGAGGATATGAGGTAATTCTCCCATGGGACGGGTGCGAGTTAAAATTGCTTCTTGGGGACTGTCCATAGTCTGGATCAATTCCACGGCAATCGACTCAACAATTAAAGCTTTTTGTTCTTGTTTAAACCCATAACGTCTTTGATGTTCCCGTTCAAAATCCTGACGCATTTGATCGCTAAAATTAACCGCTAAAGTGGCGTCACTGCCTTGATATTTTAAACTAACTTGCTGCCGCACCCGATTATAACCCTCTAATTCCCGACCCGCTAAAACTTCTAATTCGTTCATTTCCGTGAGCAACTGCCCGATTAAATCGGCATTTAACGGCTGTTCGATCGCTTTTTCTTTAATTACCCTCAAATCGGCCAAACCCATGCCGTAGGCACTTAAAACTCCAGCGTAGGGATGGAGAAAAATACTTTTCATTCCCAGAGTATCGGCAATTAAACAGGCCACTTGACCCCCAGCACCGCCAAAGGTACAAAGAGTATAATCACTGAGATCATAACCCTTTTGCAGAGAGATTTTTTTAATCGCATTAGCCATATTTTCCACGGCAATTTGAATAAACCCCGCAGCCAACATTTCAGGACTATCATTACCCCCCATTGTTGCCGCCAATTCTTGAAACTTTGTCAGCACAATCTCTCTATCTAGGTGTAAATTTCCCTCTTCTCCAAAAATAGCGGGAAAATAGGCAGCTTGAATTTTTCCTAACAAAACATTAGCATCGGTAATTGTTAATGGACCACCCCGTCGATAACAGGCAGGTCCCGGATTAGCTCCGGCACTTTCTGGCCCAACCCGAAAACGATAACCATCATAGACTAAAATCGAACCCCCACCAGCAGCCACGGTGTGAATACTTAACATCGGCGCTCGCATTCTTACGCCGGCAATTTCGTTATCTGTTTGCCGCTCGTATTCCCCTTGAAAATGAGAAACATCGGTGCTAGTTCCTCCCATATCAAAACTGATAATTTTGCTAAATCCTGCCCTTAAACTGGTTTGTACTGCCCCAACTATTCCCCCGGCAGGACCGGATAAAATGCTATCTTTACCCTGAAATTTATCGGCGGTGACTAAACCGCCATCGGATTTCATAAATAGTAAGCTAGTTTTCGGTAATTGCTGGCTAATACTATCAACATAGCGGCGTAAAATTGGCGATAAATAGGCAGAAACTACCGTGGTATCTCCCCGGGATACCAGTTTCATTAAAGGACTGACTTGGTGGGAAATGGCTAGATGAGTAAAGCCGATTTCTTCGGCAATGGCTGCCACTTGTTTTTCGTGGTCAGGATAACGATAACCGTGCATAAAAACAATCGCACAACTTCGGATACCCGCTTGATAAACTGGTATTAAATCGGCTTTAACTTGGGCGGGATTAACGGTGATTAATTCCTGTCCTTGACTATCGTAGCGTTCCGCCACTTCGATAACTTGTTCGTATAATAAAGAAGGAAGAATAATTTGACGGGCAAAAATATCGGGGCGATTTTGATAGCCAATTCTCAAGGCATCTTTAAAACCTTTGGTGATTAACAAAACCGTGCGCTCTCCTTTTCTTTCTAACAGCGCATTGGTGGCTACCGTTGTTCCCATTTTGATCACTTCGATGTTATCTAGGGAACCGCTAATATCTTTGATCCCTTGAATGACTGCATCTGGGTATTTTTCGGGATTCTCCGAGAGCAGTTTATAGAGAACAATCCACTGTT
Organism: Microcystis sp. M061S2; assembly: GCF_020245605.1. Classification (NCBI taxonomy): domain Bacteria; kingdom Bacillati; phylum Cyanobacteriota; class Cyanophyceae; order Chroococcales; family Microcystaceae; genus Microcystis; species Microcystis sp. M061S2. The sequence goes on from NZ_JADBUP010000080.1 coordinate 8,914, forward strand.
GATCGGCAAGGGGAACAATCAGAAATCTAGCGGCATCTCTAGCTAGTCGTTCAATAATTTCTGGTCGATCGATTATCGCCACTATATCGGTAAAAGTTCCCCCTCGATCGATAAAAAATTTTAACATAATCCCTTCCAGTTCTCAGAATCAATGAATAATTGCGCCTAATCCTTTTAAAATAAACTAGATTGATTTATCTGAGTAAGCAAAATGTCCACAGGAATCGCTATCTTAGGGGTAGGACGTTGGGGAGTCCATTTCGTCCGTCATTTTTCTCAACATCCCTCAGCACAAGTAGTGGCGATCGTTGACTCCTCCCCTGAAAAACTTCATCTCTGTCGCGATCAATTTAATCTCGATACTAATAAGGTTATTTTAGCCAATGACTGGGAATCAATTCGTCTTCACCCCGAAATCTCGGCCGTAGTCGTCGTTACTCCCGCCATCAGTCATTATCCCCTGATTAAAGATGCTCTTAATTTAGGTTATCACGTCCTCGCCGAAAAACCCTTAACCCTCAATCCCCAAGAATGTGGCGAATTAACGGCATTAGCGGCGCAAAAACAGCGTATTTTATTAGTTGATCATACCTATCTTTTTCATCCGGCCGTTATCACCGGACAAAAAGTCCTGCAATCCGGGGGTATCGGTAAACCTCTTTATGGTTATGCCACTCGCACCCACCTGGGGCCAGTTCGTCAGGATGTGTCCGCTTTGTGGGATCTGGCTATTCACGATATCTCGATTTTTAATCATTGGCTAAATAGTACCCCTGTATTAGTACAGGCAAGGGGAACCTTCTGGCTACAACCTAATCTAGCCGATTTAGTCTGGTTAACCCTGATCTATGGCGATGGTTTTCAAGCGACTATTCACCTTTGTTGGTTGAATCCCGATAAACAGCGACGTTTAGGGATAGTTGGCAGCGAAGGGACTTTAATTTTCAATGAATTAGACTCTCGATCGCCTTTAACGCGACAAAAGGGCTATTTTGAACGTCAGGAAGCCTATTTTATTCCCCGGGGACAGGAGACGGAATCTATCCCTATTGCCGATGGTGAACCCCTAAAAGCATTGTGCGAACATTTTTTAGAGTCGGTGGCTACGGGTGTCGATTCTCCTCTATCTTCGGGATCGGTAGGGACGGAATTAGTCAAAATCCTCCAGGCAGCAGAATTATCTCTAGCCAGAGGTGGAGAAATCCTGCGCTTAGAATAGGGAAACATGGGATTGATAAGTAGGGTCTGCTGAAAAAGTTTTTCGTGGGGGTAGGGTGTGGGGTGTGGGGTGTGGGGTGTGAAGTATAACCTGATTTGCTATTGACGAGGAGTTTATACGGCGTTAGATTTATTAGGGGTTTCCTTAATTTGTACCCAGTAAGGGGGTATCGAAAATTCTCTTAATCCCCCCTACAGCACAGGTTATGCCTTTTTGTCAACGGGGAAGTCCAGAACCCTATCGGTGCGTAGCGCGCTCGATCGCTAACGGCTCAAATCAGCGACGGCATTAGAAAGCAAGCTCGGCAGCGACGAATTGCGACCGTCCGCTGCCACGCAGTGTTAGCTGGCGGTTCAAGGAAATAACTCAAAGTAATCGCAGTGACTTGGACGAATAATCGAAAAATCTCGGCGATCAAGTGTATAAACGCGAGTAATAGTAAGCCTTTCAGCTATGGCAATGATCGCTGCATCTGTAAAGTCAAGCTGATTGTCAGCATATTGTTCCAATATCTCATGCACTCGTACCAAGTCTTCTGGGATTACAGGTTCAACTTGAACCGCATCAGGTGTCATACTGGATACAAAACGGCGCATTGCTTGGTGGCCCAATCTTGATGCAATCAGATAGCAGACCTCAGGCAGGACAACGACAGGTAGAACCAATGGCTCATTCACGCTTTGAGCAATAGCCAACACCCGTTGATGATTGCGATCGCCCTGATCGGTCAAGGCAAACAAAAAACTGGTGTCAAGTATCGCCGTCATACTGAATTGCTTGGCTTAAGATTCCAGCCGGACACCGGATCAATCTCATTGCCTAGAATCTCTTCATCACGTTCTGAAATATCCTCTTGACCAGAGTTGCCTAAACCTGCAACTGCAAGCAGAAAACTAGAAGAATGAGTGGTCAGTTCTCTTTGATGGGCTGCTTTATAGCGAAGATAGTCCAGAAAATTAGACAGTTCCACTAAAGCCTCATCAGGGAGAGCCTTGACTGCTTCAATTAGCGGTTGCCGTTCTATGATGCTTCTATCCATTACTAAATCTTAGATTAGGACTTCTCCTATTTTACTCCTCAACTCAACGAACAGGCTCACTTACTAACTATCACAGCAGGTAACACCTGAATACAGTCCGCACCAATTGGAATAAAGTCAAAGATCACAGTTGGGGGTCTGCCGTTAACCTAACCCACCAGAGCGGCGTACTGCTACCCAGTGCCTTCGGTATCGCACTTTAACCCACAGTTTCAATCAATGTGCATGGTGCGTTCCCCAAAATCTCTTGGTGGAGCAGTAGGAGCCATATTAGAGAACGCACCCTACCAGCTTTTTGAAAGACCCTATATTTAGAAATGTATTCATTACTAAGTCCCACATTGTACCATCTTCCTATATAATTTTGCTTGGCCGCAACAGGAGTGCTGTGAATATTCCACCCAAATGTAGAAACTATGGCGGTGGTGGTCATCAGTAATTTATGCAGTTTTTTCATGGTAATGTCCTGAATAAATAGTTAAAGGCTAAACTGGACAATTTTGGATAGCGATCGCTCATATTATACTAGGTTTACATGATTACGAGCTATCTAACACACGGTCGGGTGCAATGATTTGTTAGACCTCAAATTCGATTACAGTAGCAATGGCGGCTACAATTTCCAGTATTGTAATTTCAGAAACGCTTCCTAATTTACGAATAAACCTTTGTAAATCCACCCCCCTTAGTTGAAGAGTATCAATTGCAGAAGCTTTATTCAATCCATTGATACTGTTAGGTTCAATTTTAACGTGCCAGAAATTTGCTGAAAAATATGTTTTCCAGTCTGTAATAGGAGCAATAAGCTTGATAAGAAGCTTTCCTACTGAATCGGAACTGATAACGACAGCAGGACGCACTTTTTTGATTTCTGCACCAACAGTAGGATCGAAGTTGACTAACCAAATTTCTCCACGTTTTGGCAGCTCAGGGTTAATACTCAATGATGTCACCTGCCATTAACTCCTGCCATTCAGAATCTTGTTGATAGTGAGAGAGCATTATATCGGCTTGACTTTTGAGAATATTCCTCCGTTCAGTCATTGGTAACTTCAGAAAAGCAAGACGCTGTTTTAAGGATGGAGAGATATCTTCGGTGCTAGAAGCATCAGAACTAACTTCTTCAACCAAAATAACTACCTCAACAGTTTGTCCTACAGTCAGCTCTGGAGATTCAATTTCAATTCTATTTCCCGGTAGGACTTTTGCTGTCGTGTACAAAGTTGATTTAACCATTTTAAGCCTTCTCTTTAAGTATTGTTGTTAATATAGCTTATTAAGATCGGCGACCGCACTTAAACCTACAGTTTCAATCAATGTGCATGGTGCGTTTCCAAAAATCTATTAGTGGAGTAGTAGGAGCCAGATTAGGGAACGCACCCTACAAAATTGCGTACTGCTACGCAGTGCCTTCGGCATCGCACTACAGCTTATTGGTTCAGCATAACGGATAAGTTCAGCGGCGCGCTTGAGCGCGTCCGCTGGAACGAATTGTTAGAACCCCGTTTGGCGATGTAATGTCAGCATCTTTAGGCTGAATGTTTTCTTCCGCAGCCTCTTCAAACAGTGTGAAGTCGGCAATGCTGAATAGTGGCAATGAAACTTTTTTGGATTTCTCATTGACAAAATCACCCATACGATCCGAGCCATTAGCCATCCTATGCAATATTGTTGTAATAGCCTCCTGGCTACGATCAACACCAATCCATTTTCGCCCAAGCTCTGATGCCACCACTAATGTGGTTCCAGACCCTGCATAGCAATCTAGGACAAGATCACCGGGATTTGATGATGCTTCAATAATTCTAGAAAGAAGTGCAGGATTCTTTTCCGTTGGATAGCCGGTTATATGAATGTTTTGATTATGCGCGTCACGAAAGTCCATCCAAATGTCTTGCACTGGAATTCCAGCGCTATTTTCAAGATAGATTTTTCGGCGCGGGTTTCCCGTTGGCGACCAATAAATCTCTCCACGGGCATCCATCTCATCTAGGGTTGACGGTTTATATTGCCAATGCTTTCCGGGTGGCGGCAGCTTGCCTTTCCACTCCCCACCTGTTTCCCCGTTACGGACACCAGGAGCATGGACGGGTACTTTTTTGTATCTGCGCCCATCGGGATCAAGGCATGGATACTCCTTTACTGATTTAACTTCATCCCATGGTTCAATTGGTCGGTTCCATACATAGTTATCGCTCTTTGTGTAGAAAAGAATGTAGTCGGCTACATTTCCGTATGTCTTTCTCGTGTAGTTCTTAGGATTGCACTTCTTGCGCGTTATGCAATTTCGGAAATTTTTCTCTCCGAAAATTTCATCTAAGACGACGCGAAAATGAAAAATCATTCTTTCATCAAGGTGAAGGTATAGCGAACCATCATCGGCCAACAAACGGTGAATTAAAATTAGGCGTTCGCGTAACGTTTCAACAAAATCAGGTCCAACAAGATGATCGTCATAAGCATGGTTTTGTTTTCTTGACTCAAAGGATGATGCAGTTGCAAATGGAGGATCGATGTAAACAAGTTTCACTTTTCCGCTTACGGCTTCATCCTTCGCTAAAGCCGCAAGTACAGCCAAGTTGTCCGCGTGGTAAAGCCTATTATCGCCGCCTGAATATGCCGAATTTGGCGAGTAGTGTCCTGCGGGAAGCGCAAGAATATCTTCTTGTGCCTTTTTTCCGGGGTAATCTAGGCGAAAACCATTAGTGTCCAGAGGCGACACCCTTTCCCCTTTTGTACGATTTCCCATGCCTGGAATTGGAACCGCCATACTTAAGACCTCAACCATTCAGATGTGATGCGATCTGGAACCATGCGCAGCGTGACAACCTTTACGCGGTCTGGCCATTGATCTTCGATGTAAGCGTAATCATTCCACATAGAACCAAGTAAGAGGCCTGGGCCGTCATTCACATAAATTACTTTGATATGTGGCAATCCATGACTGTCTGCATAGTCAAGAATCTCTTGGGCAACTTCACGATATTGACCTGTGCGATCGTCCTCCTGTGCACCGCCGCGATCTGAGTCGTAGCGAGCCAAACCAATAGCAAGCACTTTCTTGCCTTCATAGATAACGAAGTCCACTGGACGATCTGGCTTCGGATAATCCTTAAAAACATTTCCTAGCAGCACATCTTTACCTGCTCTTTGAGGGCCTGTAACAACAAACCCGATATGCTGGCTGCGCAGAACATCGAATAACCTTTCAGTTAAGTCATAGCCTTTTTTACCGCGGTCCTTGTATTCCCAAAGCACTGCGCATAAAGCTTCGTCGGGCATGGGGCGACTGTCAAATTTTTGTTGGACTTCGACAATATTCCTGAAAGCATCACCAAACTGAGCGCATATTTTATCTGCGTCTGTTTTTCTTTTTAACATTTCAACTGGTGTTTGTGGGCTAACGTACTTCTTAAATACACGGCAAAGCTGCGTACGCATCCACTGATTCCTCGTGTCCATAATAGAGGTGAAAAAGTTAGTGGAAGAATGTGATGCCTTTAGCAATAGCCCAAACTCGACTAGAACTGGCTCATATAATCGGCAAGCGTCAGGGAGAATATCTGGGTAATACTCACCTGTGGCGAGTGTGATCCACGCCTCAGCTTCGGATTTGTAGTCGGAAAATTTTCGTTCTTTTTTCATTGAGCTTGCAGACCCACTATTTAAGAGGTTCTAACTACATATTATCCGGAAACTTTCCGTATAACACTCTCCAGACTAACGATATGGGTCAACTTTTGGCATATCACTCTATTTAGACGCAACCGCCCGAACTTTTCCCTACATCACGCCCAAAAGCCTGTTAGCTAGATTAGTATATTGCCAAAAACCTTGTTTAACTAAATTCCTGACAATTAGGCCAATTCTAGCGACGATTATTCGATCTGACCGCACCCCTTGACAAAAATTTATCATTATTCGATTCGTTTAATTGTCGGGGGACTCTGTAAAGATTTTTTACTCGGAAATCCACACCCACCCACAAACTTTTTGCCGCAAACCCTAATTCAAACCTTTGCTCCTGTACTTTTAGCAGCACAGGAGCAAAGTTGAAAATAAAAATTAATAACTGTCCTCATCGGTGATAACTTCCACGGGAATCACTTCTTCTAACACTTTTTCCTGCATTTCTTGGCGACGAATTGGTATTTTGGTTTTTTCCAATTCTGGTAAAGCGACCAATTCCCGTTGTTTTTCCCGGACAGTATTGGGTAACAACATCGGTAAAGGTTCGGGGGTTTCTAACCAGTAGCTGGCCACCGGTAGAGTATGTTCTAAATCTTCCAATAAACGGGGAATAATCATCACCGCGTGCAGTTCACCGATTTTCTCTGCTTCCCGCATTCCCGCATCAATGGCCACGGCCACATTAGCGACGGAACCCCGGATAATAGCCGTACACAAACCATCCCCAATCGTTTCGTAGGAAGCTAACTGCACATCGGCGGATTTTAACATGGCATCGGCTGCCCCCACCATAGCGGGAAAACCTCGGGTTTCCAAGAGACCGATCGACATATTGCTCAGTTTGCTGAAACCCCGTTGACTTTGGGCAATTTCGGCTAAACGGCTACCAATGGGGAAAATTACCTCTAAATTGGGCATCGGTCGGGGAATAACCGATTTAGATACCAATTGTCCGAACTGTGCGGCGGTTTTTGCCCCTTCTTCCACTGCTAACCGCACATCGGCAATATTACCACGCACGATCGCCGTACAGTGACCACCGCCAATTTTTTCGTAACCCACGAGGGTAACTTCTGCCGATTTTAGCATCATATCCGCTGTCCCGACGATCGCCGGAAAGCTGAGGGTAGAGACTAAACCCAAGGCACTATCTTTGGGGTGACGCTTGGTTTTCATCGTCCTTTGACCGGGGTTAGTTGTGGACGAGGGGGGAATGCTTCCATTAACTCTTAATCTAGACATTGAAGATAAACTTGCCCTAACAGGTACGAAGGGGGTGATTGTCAGCTATCCTGTTACTATCTAGTCTATCCTGTTAACCTTAATTGCTATTGAAGATTTTTGAGGGATTAGATAAATTTTAGTTATTGTAGCTTGATCAAGTTGTCTATGACAGAACAGCCTCGCAGTACAGATGATCGAATCAGCGAAACGGAAGCGACCGAATTAATGCGCTCGCTGCTTCATAAGGAAGGAAATTGGGTGAATTGGGGGCAAAAATGTCAAAAACTGCAAAAAGCTGGCTACGATTCCCAGTTAATTTTTGAACAAACCGGGTTTCAAAATGCCCAACAAAATTTAATTATTGTCGCTGCCCAAGTTTTTGAGAGTTTAATCAAAGCGGGGGCAGATGAAGATTTATTAAGTTACTACATCGGGCCGCGCAGTGATGTGCTATACGAATTACGGATTCTCAACCAAGAACAAAGACTAGGGGCAGCGAAATTAGCGGCAGAAAAAAGGATTGAGGTGGCTGAAGCACACGATATCGCCAAAGCTATCCAAGATTTTTCCCGTTTATCCCAGATTCCCAGTGAATTTACCCGTCATCCTGGAGATGCGATCGCTTACCAGTGTTGGAAACGGGGCAAACAAAAGCGAGATTTAGCCGAAAGAGCGAAATTAATCGCCAAAGGGTTGAAATTTGCCCATTCTGACTCGGCCAGACAGGCGATCGAGTCTTTATTACAAGATTTTACCGTTACTCCCACCCGTAGCGCTCCCCTGCTGCCCGTCCATCGTTTACAGGATGAGGACGAATTAGCCAGAATTATTCCTTTAGTAGGCAGATTTCCGGTGACGGTAACTGATATAAAATGCACAGAAAGTCTGAGCGTCGAGGAACCTTTTCGACTGGTAACGGTGGGGGATAAACAAACGATTGTGCCTCTCCCCGGTTGGCAAGCAATTCTCAAAGCGATCGATCCTGTAGCTATTTTATGGCCTAGCGATCAATTACCTCGATCAATTGCCACCAGGTCCGAGGAAGTGTTATTAGTGATCGATCGAGTTTTGGCCGAATGGGACGTGAACAATTATTATCTAGTGGAGAGGGATAATTCTGTCTTTTTACAATGGTTTGATAGTCCCCCCGATGTCACAATACTAGGTGAATTGATCTTGATTTTAAGAGCCAAAAATATCCTCGATGAAAACAACATCACCGAACCCTGGCAAATGGACGACTAAATCAGTGATCAGTGATCAGTAACCAGTGATCAGGTTTAAGCTATTAGTTATGAGCGGGAATAAGAAAATAGATAAACTGAACACTGAATCGAATAAAACTGGTCACTGCTAACTTGTAGCTGACAGCATAACTTAAGAAACTAAGGGACATTTTTCAAGGAAAAAGTAACAAAGCGGACAAAGGAGACAGGAGACAAATTCACCATACTTTTGCCTTTTGACTCTTGCCTTTTTCTGGCTGACAACTGATAACTGATAACTGATAACTGATATATGCGTGCAGTAATTTGTGGATATTATGGGAGAGGAAACGGAGGAGATGAGGCATTATTAGTGTCTCTATTGCAGATGTTGCCGTCAGAAATTAAACCTATTGTTTTGTCAAATAATCCCAGAGAAACCAGTCAACGTTATGGAGTAGAAAGCTGTCCTAGTCGGGATTGGTGGCAAGTTTTTCAAACTATGAAAAAAGCGGATATATTTATCTGGGGTGGCGGCAGTTTAATGCAGGATGTCACCAGTTTTGCCAGTCCAATTTATTATGGTGGTTTAATGGCTCTTGCTCAATTATTGGGCTTAAAAACTATTGCTTGGGGCCAGGGAATTGGACCATTAAATAGACCTTTTACTCGTTGGTTAACCAAAAAAGTTTTACAAAAATGTAGTTTAGTTAGTGTGCGCGATGATACTTCGGCTCATTTAGTCGCCAATTGGGGTATTAGTCCCATTGTTGCCCCCGATCCAGTATGGGCTTTAGACGCTCAATCAGTCAAGGGATTATCGGATTTACCCGCCCCAAGAATCGCCGTCAATTTACGTCCCCATCCCCTATTAACCCCGGCAAAATTAGATAAATTAACCCAAGCTTTAATTCATTTGCAAACCAGTACGGGAGCGTTTATTCTCTTAGTCCCTTTTCAAAAGTCGCGGGATTTGCCCCTCTGTGAAGCTGTAGCCCGTCAATTAAGGGAAAATCATCAAATCATTAGTTTAGAGGATCCAAGACAGTTAAAAGGCTTATTTCGCGGGGTAGAAATGGTGATCGGAATGCGCTTTCATAGTTTGATTATGGCCGCAGCAGAAGATTGTCGTTGTTTTGCCCTTAGTTATGATCCGAAAGTGTCGCGATTAATTGCCGAAGTACCGATGCAGGGTTGGGAATTAGATCAGTTACCAGAAACAGTTAATGATATTAGTAATGCTTGGATTGATTTTTATGCCAATGGAGAAGGATTAACCAGCGATCGCAAACATTTTTTAATCGATCGAGCTTTAATTCATCGAGAAATTTTGTTTGGATTGGTGAGCTAATTTTTATGTCGAGTGCCATTATCGAAGCTATCACAACTATTGCCCTAGCCGAGACAAGATTTAATCTCTCTTTAACAGAAGATGGGGCGTTTTTTCCCGAATAGCAAAGTGATTTACTGTCCCTATCTAGCCATGAAAAAAAGAGTTTAGATAAAGTAAGACAAAGGTATTTATATCAAAGATCGGCGGTACAGTTATTAGAAGGAACCGTGACTTTATTGTTAGTTTCTCCCCTACTAGTGATTGCGGGTTTTTACGATCCGCCCTTTTGCGTACCCGCAGAGGAATCGGTAAGCTTAACTGTCCATGATGGGGAAGAAATACTATCGGGTAGAATCGATGTGTTAGTCTGGTTAAATCAGTTTTGGGTGGTAATTGTAGAATCAAAAAAAACCGCCCTATCGGTTTGGACTGTCTTACCGCAAACCTTAGCCTATTTGATGGCTAATCCCTGGCCAGAAAAACCTAGCTTTGCCCTCGTCACCAATGGAGATGATATTTTATTGGTCAAATTGAGAGCTAATGTCCATGATTATGCCCTGTCTAGGATATTTGCTCCCTTTATTTCCAGAGAAGAACTATATAGAGTTTTGCAGATTTTAAAACACATCGGTGCAGCGATCAAATAAAATCAAGAACGGATTCAATATTATTTGATTATTCCAAAGCGCAATTCCTATCTTAGAGCGGAATCGCGCTTTCAGATGTTAGTCACGACTATAGCGGTGTGCAGTCGTATGAAGTACAGTGTCACGAGCTATAAACCATGCTAGGCAAGGCTTGGTCTGTATCTCACTCAAGCGCTTACCGCTATATTGGAAATTGATATTAGTGCAAATGCTCAAACTCCCTCTCCCCTTTCTCTTCTCCCCCACTTCATAATTCATAATTCTCTCTCCCTGATTAATAACGGATGCGAGGATCAATGTAAGCATTGATGAGATCGATCAAAATACTGGCAAAAACCACTATTGTCGCAAAAAAAGCCATTAATCCCTGCACTGTTGGGTAATCCCGCAGAGAAATCGCCCGATATAACTGATTTCCCAAACCTGGCCAAGAAAAAGTAACTTCCGTCAAGACTGCACCACCTAAAAGAGCCGCAAAAGTTAATCCTAAGACAGTAATTACGGGAATTAGAGCATTTTTCAGCGCATGGCCGATCATAATCGTTTTTTCTGGTATTCCTCTTGCTTTTGCCGCATCTACATAGTCCGCTTGCAAAGTTTGTTTCAGATTAACTCGCACCATCCGCTCAAAAATCCCACTCAAAAGAATGCCGAGAGTAAAACTAGGTAAGGCTAGATAATACAAAGCTGTGGGCAACTTATCTACTTGTAGAGTCATCAGACTATCAAGGGTATATAAACCCGTAATTGTCTGGGGTGGAGTTTCACTCAAAGGAAAACGAGTCCCCAAGGGAAACCAGCGCAACTGTACCGCAAAAATTAGCTGTAAGAGCATTCCCACCCAAAAAATCGGCAAGGAATAGGTTATCAGTCCAAATAAACGTCCCCCCGCATCTAAGGGTGTATTCGGACGGGAAGCGGTGATAATTCCCAATCCGACTCCCACTATCACTGCAATCAGCATCCCATAAAAAGTTAGTTCCACCGTCGCCGGAAAATGTTTAGCGATAATCTCCCATACTGTCACCCCCTTACTGGTTAAAGAGTCTCCTAAATTGAGGCGCATTAGGTGAAAAATATAGTCTAGGTACTGGAAAAATAGGGGTTTATTCAGTCCTAATTGTTCTCTTAGGGCATTTTTGGCACTTTCAGGAGCGCGGTTGCCTAAAATCGCATCTGTGGGATCACCGGGGGCAACACGCATCAGTAGAAAAACCACCGTCACGATCGTCCATAACATCAAGGGAGCTAGGAGTAAACGCACCAGTAAATAGGATTGTAAAGCAGCGCGGCGAGACATGAGGGCTTTCCGATTAGAAAATATACTCTCAAGGAACCATACCCCAAAATCGACCCAGCGATCGAGAGGTACCGAATAAAAAATTAAATAGAGGGAATATTCAGTACAAGTAAACTAAAGTAGCCGCACCGACAGTTCTGAGCAAAGGACTACCAAAAAAGCTGAAAAGCTGAAAAGCTTACGTAGCAAGGGATAGAAAAAAGATCAAAAAATTTTGCCAAAAGGGGTTGACAAACTTAGGGAAGTTAGATACATTGGTAAATGCGCGGTTGAAGCAAAGCGAAAGCGAAGC
>NZ_JADBUP010000081.1:0-36644 GCF_020245605.1 Microcystis sp. M061S2
AGGAGTATCAATTAATACGACTGCCAAAGTCGCCCAAGTAGGCTCTGAATCCCTTTCGATTGCCAATTTTGAAACCTTTGTTGGTACAAATCGTGATGACACTTTTAAAGTTGATGAAAATACCATTCAAGTTGATGGTGGTGCAGGAAAAAAAGATATTTTAGACTTTGCTGGTAGTAAACAGGGAATTGTCATTAACGACTCAACCAGACCTAAAAATATTATTGCCAAAAATATCGAGGAATATATCGGTTCTGCCTACAAAGATCGGATAAAGGGTACTGCTGCTGATGAGATTTTCCGCGATGGTGCAGGCGATGATGTCATTTTTGGAGGGGGGGGAAATGACATTTTTTATAACGGACTAGGCAATGATGTTTATGCGTCAGGAGAAAGTGGAGATCAATTCATTTTTTCTGGTAATTTTGGCAAAGATGGCATTGCGGACACTAAAAAAGGTGTTGCTATCAAGATTGGGAACATTGACCTATCTACCGTTGAATGGTCAGGCATATCATTCTTTGGAGTAGGTAGATTTAAAAACGCTAGTAAGACACTGATGCTCGATACGGATGGGGTATCGGGTCTAATTACGGATTCATCTGGTAACGAATTATTACTCGGTAACGCCTTTGCCAATGGGGTTTTTAATATTCTTTAATATTGAGCAATTAGCCAGTTGTACGCAACCATCTTGTCCAAGATACTTGTCGGGTTGCCGACCGGGACAATAGCTCGATGCCAGGATTATTCTTTCCTACCCCTCAATCTCACAAGATTGGGGGGTTTGGTTTTATCTAAGCTATGCTCTGAATTAACACAAAAGGTTGCACGATTAGTGTATTAAAAAGGTTATCGGGATGGGAATTCCAATCGCTTAACTGCTCTTGTGTCGGTTTTTCCAGTAGTTTTTCCCCGATCCAATTCTGCACTTGAGCAACCTGATCACCGGCGATCGCTTCTGCCACTTCGATTAAATTGAGGGAATCGGAAACCAGAATCAGCGCATCCCTTTGAGCATGGGGGATCAAGTCACTCCACTCCACTTCGGCTAATTCCTCTAATAACTGCTCGTGAATATTACCCATACTGTCAATCCTTGCGAAAAAGCTCGCTCAATAACGAATTAGCTCCTCTTTCTAGCATACAGGCAAAGGGACAGCCGATTTCCCCATTTATAGTAATGTTAAGCTAAAATATAACGAACGTTCGATATTAAACTTATGCCTAAGATAGTAGATGTAGAACAATACCGAAAAGAACTCCTCTTAAAAAGTGCCGAACTCTTTGCCGAGAAAGGCTATGCTAACATGACGACGAGAGAATTAGCGCAAGGATTGGGAGTGTCCACGGGAACGCTGTACCACTACTTTCCCAGTAAAGCGGCACTTTTCGAGCAATTAGTCGAGGAGATGTGCCGGCAGGATGTTTTATTAGCTAAAGTCGAGATCGATCGAGGAAAAACCCTGATAGAAAAGCTAAAAATTCTCGGAAAATTTATGACTAATCGCGAGGATTACTGCATCAAACAATTATTCTTATGGATTGATTATTCTCAATACCAAGGACGAGAAGAACTCAGTCGTAGTCAACTTTTTGAGCGCGTTGATCGCCGCTATCATCAGGCAGTAATCGAGATTTTAGGTATTAGCGATCCGAGTGTAGCTTGGTTAGTTGTCAGCGTTATTAATGGACTGATATTAGAGCGCCTGTGGTGCAATGAACAGATTGCGATCGATGAACAAATGGAATTATTAGGTAAAATTCTTACTACTTATTTGCAGAAAAACTGTTAACCCCCAACAATCACTTATTAACTAAAAAATTATGAAAGGTAAAACTTTTGTGAAACCAAATCAAAAGTTAATGATCGGGTTAATAGTATTAGGCACAGGATTATTAGGAATAATCACCTTTTATAGTCTTTCCCAATTCGCCAGCAAACCCGAAACCAAAACCCCTGTAATTGCGTCACCCGTCCCGCAAAAAATCACCGCTTTAGGCAGAATTGAACCGAGGACAGAAATTATCAGCATATCTGCCCCGATGTTGCTTGATTCCGATCGAGTCAAGCAATTATTAGTCGATGAAGGAGATAGCATCAAAACGGGACAAATAATCGCCATTCTCGAAAGTCAGGAAAGATTAGAGGATAACCTGCGACAGGCACAAGAACAGGTGAAAGTAGCCGCAGGCAAACTAGAACAGGTGAAAGCTGGGGCAAAAGTCGGCGAAATCGATGCTAATGCCGCTAACGTGCGAAAAATCGAGGCACAATGGGTAGGGGATCAAGCAAACCAACGGACAACTATTCAAAGATTAACAGCGCAATTAGAAGGGGATATAGCCGCCCAAAAAGCGACAATTGGCAAATTAGAAGCAGAATATCGCAATGCCAAAGCTGAATTTGATCGCTACGAAAAACTCTATCAAGAAGGGGCAATTTCCGCCTCTAGTTTTGATAGTAAAAGACTAAATTTAGAAACCAGTAATCAACAACTAACAGAAGCAAAAGTTACCCTAGAGAGAATTGAAAGCACCGGTAAACAACAGATACAAGAAGCCAAGACTACCCTAGCCCGGATTGAATCCACTGGTCAACAGCAGATCAAAGAGGCCAAATCCACTTTAAATCAAGTCTCAGAAGTGCGGGGAGTCGATGTGCGGGCAGCCCAAGCGGAGGTAAATGCTGCCCTAGTTGCCGTTAAAAAAGCCCAAACCGAGTTAAATCAGGCTTATATTCGATCGCCAATTACCGGCAAAGTGATTAAAGTCAATACCCGTATCGGGGAACAAATTAGCGATCAAGGAATTGTTGACCTTGCTGAAACCGATCGCATGGAAGTAATTGCCGAAATCTATCAAAGCGATATCGGCAAAATTCGCGAGGGACAAACTGCCACGATTACCGGATCGGCGTTTAAGGGCGAAGTTAGCGGAAAAGTGCGCTTAATTGCTTTAAAAGTTGACCAACAAAATATCTTCAGCAATCAACCGGGAGAAAACTTCGATCGCAAAGTGATCTCTGTCCGCATTGCCTTAGATCGCGAAAACAGTGAAAAAGTGGCAGGTTTAACCAATTCCCAAGTAACTGTAACTATCAATGAGTAGGTTTTCCATGAAACTAAGCCATCTATTCAAAAAAACGCCCCTATCTTGGTTACAGGTGACGCGAGAGAAAACCCGTTTGATTGTAGCTATTGCCGGGATTGCTTTTGCCGACTTCCTAATTTTCACGCAGTTGGGGTTTCGGGATGCCTTATTTGATGCTTCCGTTAAACCCCATTATGTCCTCGATGCGGATTTAGTCCTGATTAATCCCCAATTCGATACCCTCTTTGCGGTGAAAAGTTTCTCACGCGATCGCTTGTATCAAGCTAAAAGAGTCGAGGGCATTCAATCTTTAGCCTCAGTTTATATTGCTTCTGCCCAGTGGCGCAATCCCGAAACTGCCCTAGAAAGAACTACTTTAGTCTTTGGTTTTGATCCCAGTCAACGGGTTTTTACCCTCCCGGAAGTTAATCAAAAATCCAGTGATCTGAAGATGTTAAATCGCGTCTTGTACGATCAAGCAGGAAGACCAGAATTCGGTCCAATTGCCGATTTACTCCAGAAAAACCCCGATTTGACAGTCCAGTTAAATAAAAAAGAGGTACAGGTAGCGGGAATTTTTACCCTTGGTGCCTCCTTTGCTGCCGATGGTAACGTCATTACCAGTGATTCTACCTTTTTAAGGCTCTTTCCCGAACGTCAACCCCACGAAATCGATATAGGACTGGTGAAACTGCAACCGGGGGCAAATATCGAAGCAGTTAAGGCCAATTTACAGGCACTTTTCCCTAAAAATGAAGTAATAGTCCTTACTTTAAAAGAATTTGCCGAAAGGGAAAAAACCTATTGGGCAAATGGTACAGCCATTGGTTTTATCTTTGGTTTAGGTACAGTAGTCGGTTTTATCGTCGGTATCGTCATTGTCTATCAGATTCTCTATTCCGATGTCACCGATCACTTACCCGAATACGCTACCCTAAAAGCTATGGGTTACGGTGATTGGTATTTAGTCGGGGTTTTGATGCAAGAGGCTTTATTACTAGCCGTTTTGGGGTATATACCGGGGTTTATCGTCTCTCTCGGTGTTTATAATCTCGCTTCCTCCGCTACACTTTTACCCATAGTGATGACTACCGCTAGGGCGATCGAAGTTTTAATCCTAACAGTTATCATGTGTATTGCCTCTGGAATTGTCGCTATGGGCAAATTAAGGACAGCAGATCCAGCCGATATTTTTTAAACTATCAAGGGTGAAATAATGCTGATTTTTCAAAAAGAGCGAGAATTAGAGGATTTTAGCCCTAATGAACCCGTAATTGCCATTAAAGGCTTAAATCACTATTTTGGCACGGGGGAATTAAAAAAACAGGTTTTATACGATATCGATCTGGAAATTAAAGCGGGGGAAGTAGTGATTATGACCGGTCCTTCGGGATCGGGGAAAACTACTTTATTGAGTTTACTGGGAGGTTTGCGATCGGCACAAGCGGGCAGTTTAAAAATTCTCGGACAAGAAATGTTAGGAATTAGTAAGGGCAAAATGCTGAAAATTCGCCGACAAATTGGCTATATTTTTCAAGCACATAATTTACTAAAATTCCTGACAGCGAAACAAAACGTGAGGATGTCTTTGGAACTGCACGAGGAGTTTTTAGAACAAGATCTCGATCAAAAAGCGGCGGCAATTCTAGAGTCAGTGGGTTTAGGCAACCGCGTTGATTACTATCCCCATGATCTATCGGGGGGACAAAAACAACGGGTTGCGATCGCTCGCGCCCTCGTCAGTCATCCCAAATTAGTCCTCGCTGATGAACCGACCGCGGCCTTAGATAAACAATCCGGGCGGGATGTGGTGGAAATCATGCAGAAATTGGCAAAAGAACAAGGTTGCACGATTTTACTTGTCACCCACGATAACCGGATTCTCGACATCGCCGATCGCATTGTCAATATGGAGGATGGTCGTTTAAGCGATTAACCGCCCAAAAATTACTTGCCAAAAATCGGCCTTTCATGTTAGACTAAAATAATGTCATCTTGGAGAGGTGGCAGAGTGGTCGAATGCGGCAGATTGCTAATCTGTTGTACGAATCGTAAGACCGTACCGAGGGTTCGAATCCCTCCCTCTCCGTATTTTTTGGGTAGGTTCGATGACTGCTCCCCAGGATTATTTCTGCTCCGTATATGGTCCGGTTGCCTCTTGGCGTTTCGGCAGTTCCCTGGGCATCGATCCGATCGGTTTAGTTTCCACCTGTTCCTTTAACTGTGCCTACTGTCAGTTAGGAGAAATTGAGCAAAAAACCGAGCAACGAAGAATTTTTATCACTAGCGAACAAATTAGCAGGGATTTAAGTGCCTTTGCCCCCTGGGACGTGGATATAGTCACTCTCAGTGGTAGCGGGGAACCCACCCTCGCCCTCAATTTAGGGGAAATAATGGCCACCGTCAAGGAAATAACCGAGCGGCCGGTGGCGGTCTTAACCAATAGTACCCTTTTGGGAGATGCCCGAGTGCGTCAAGACTTGAGCAAAGCTGATATCGTCGCCGCTAAAATCGATGCTGTTTCCGAGGCCCAATGGCGACGGGTTAACCGTCCGGTCCCTGGTCTGGATTGGCAGGAGCTTTGGTGGGGATTAAGACAATTTCGCCAAGAATGGTCGGGAAAACTAGCAATTCAAACCATGGTGCTGGCCTCTTGGTCGCCGCAAGATCAAGACCAGTATATCGATTTGATGCAACAGCTACAACCGGATGAAATTCAACTTAACACCCCGACCCGTCCCCGGGCCAGACAAAGACAATTAGAAACCCGCGGTAATAATCCCCTCAGCGCGGGCGACGGAATGCAAATTCTCAAACCCGTAAACGCTGAAATATTGGCAATTTGGGCGCAAAAAATCGCCACGGCCACGGGAATTACCGTACGCTGTGTGCCACTTACCGCCACAGGTCTCTAAGGCTTCGGCCGGGGTTTTTCTTCTTTGGGTTTGACATTAAAATAAGCCTCCATTACCTGACGTACCATAGGTGCGGCCACTTTACCACCACCACCACCGGAATGTTCCGCAAAGGCGACCACGACAATTTCGGGCTTGTCGAAGGGTGCGAAAGCTCCAAACCAAGCGTGGGACTGGCCCGGAGGCGCTTCTGCCGTGCCGCTTTTGCCCGCTACGGGCGGTAAAGCGGGGTCAGATAGGGCCCGCCCCGTTCCTTCCGCTACCACGGCTCTCAGGGACTTTCTCAGGGTGTCTAGGGTGCTAGGTTTCATGTTCAAAGATTTTCGCCATTCCTTAACATCGCGGGCATCCTGTAAAAGGTGCGGTTTCACCAAAAAACCGCCGTTAGCGGGGACAGCAAACATCACAGCTACCTGTAGGGGAGTCGCCAGGGTAAATCCTTGACCGATCGACATATTAATCGTATCCCCTACGGACCAATCCCAGTTTTTAAAATTACGCAGTTTCCAATCGCGATCGGCAATTAACCCCGGAGTTTCTTCCGCTAATTCTATCCCAGTTTTCTGACCGAAACCGTAGCGCCGAGCCATGGCAATTAAAGCCGGTCCCCCCACCCCGCGACCTATTTGACCGTGAAAAGTGTTACTACTCATGGCCATGGCCCGGACAAAACCGATCGGACCAAAACCGGCGTGATTCCATTCTCCAAAAGCTGTCCCCCCCACATAAAGGGCGGCAAAGGTATTTAAGACCGTATTGGGGGGAAATTTACCCGATTCCATGCCAGCAGTGGCAGTGACGACTTTAAAGGTGGAAGCGGGGGGGAATCCTTGCAGAGCGCGGTTAACAAACGGGTTGCCCTCCGCTTGTAGTTTTTTCCAAGTGGCGGTAGTAATTGGGGCCGAGAAAACATTGGGATCAAAACTAGGATAACTGACCATGGCCCGCACGGAACCATCCCGGGGATCGATCGCCACGATCGCACCTTTGCGTTTTCCTAAAGCGGCCTCGGCGGCTTTTTGGAGTTTTAAATCTAGTGTCAGGGTGACATCTTGCCCCGGTTTAGCAATTTTTTGGCCGAGAATTTGGATTACTTGTCCCGATCCGTTGACCTCTAACTGCATTCCCCCCCATTCTCCCCGCAATTTTGACTCGTAGGCGGCTTCTACACCCATTTTACCGACGACATCTCCCAATCGGTAGCCCTGGGATCTTTTGGCTTGATATTCCTCCGGGGTTAGTTCCCCGGTATAACCGAGAATATGCGCCCCGATTTTACCATTGGGGTAGTAGCGCACTGATTCCACGTCCACTTCAATGCCGGTTAATTCGTCTTTGTATTCCTCTAGGGCGATAATTTGGCCTGGAGTTAAACCCCTAGCGATGCGGATCAGGGTGGAGGGGTTTTCGTCCGCTTCGTTAATGCGTTTTTCTAGGTCGCTTTTGGGAATTGCTAAAATACTGGCTAAACGGTCAAGATTGAGTTTTTGAGCGGGATTACGCTGGGATTTGGGCCAAATATAGGCCGCATGGGTTAAGCGGGCCGTAGCCAAAACTTTGCCATTGCGATCAAATAAGTTGCCCCGGACCGGAGGTTTGGGAAGAATGCGAATCCGGTTATTTTCTGCCCTTTCTCGGTTAATTTGTCCTTGCTGCAGTTGTAAATAGGCCAAGCGCGAGCCGACTCCTCCTAGCAGGACAATGCTAATTAATCCCATAATTAGCCATGACTGACGCTGACGACCGACTAGACGCTCCTTATCTTTGATTTTATTCTGTAATTTATTCGGCGATGGCCGCGTCGGCGAGGTGAGCGGTTTTTTCGGTTTCAGTTTGACTTTGGTTTTTGATAGGAGTCCGCTATTACGCATTTGCTTAAAGTTATAAAATTTAAAAATTATTAGGGTAGTTATCAGTTATCAGTTATCAGTCATCAGTTATGAGATTTGAGTTTTAAGTAAGAAGTATTAAGTGAGTAGTTTTAAATAGCACTTTCCTGATGTCTTTTCACTGGTCACTGGTTACTGGTTACTGATCACTGGTTACTGGTTACTGGTTACTGTTCACTGGTTACTGAAAAGGACGCAATACTAGGTGATTTAGCTCCTCTCTTGACTAAAGTTAAGGGAGTCCGCAATATATCTTAACAAAATAGGTGTAAATGCTCGGATAAATTTTAACTTTTGTCAACTGGCCTTGATTTTTCAAAAATACTCAGTAAGAATCTGTCAGAGAGCTTTGATAGGAATTGTTAATAAGTAGGGAGGCACAATTATTTATAGGATGGGTTAGCGGTAGCGTAAACTATGCAGGCCTTGGGTTTCATGCTTCAACCGTTCGGCTCTCGGACGTTCGGCGAGCTCAGTCGAACGCTCAGTCGAACGCTGAGATCACGGCCGAAGCCTTTTGACTCTTGCATGAGTGCCTAAAACCCATAACTTTTGTACCTCAGCAGACTGAAAAACGCTATAATTGGTTCCGTGATACCGGCGATCGAGATTTCGGGAAAGGAAACTGGCGCAGACATATAGTTAAGAGTCTTTTGTCAAGTATTTCTTAACCTAATGTAAGCTTTTCACTGATAACTGAAAGTGCGGCGCTACTGTGCACCGCACTAATTCACAAAACGCTGTATATAGCGGTAAGCGCTTGAGTGAGATACAGACCAAGCTTTGCCTAGCATGGTTTATAGCTTGTGACACTGTACCTAATACGACTGCACACCGCTATATTAGACGTTCTCTAACTGCCAAAGTTGGTTATCTTGATCACTGGTTTTCTGGGAAAAGACGATGACATTAGCACCCTCATCTTGACTAGAAGCAGTCACATCTAAAACTTTATTGTTGGTTTTAGAAACAATGTGATAGTAACCCTGGCCATTGTCTATCATCTTCCAAAGTTGGGCATCTCCACCATGTTTAATAGTGGCGTAAACATTCTGCACATCTCCTGTGACAGCTCCCACCGTTAAAACTAAGCCACTTTGCTTATTGCGAATAAAACAATAACCTTTTTGAGCTTCTTCTAATAGCCAAACCTGACTATAATTAGTACTGGAAGTAGATTGAATAGCATTCGTTTCGAGGCTTGCACTACGATCAGCAATATTGAGGTTTTTGCCACTGTGCTTGACCTTCAGACGTTTTTGAGGGACAGAATCTTCATTTAAGGATTCTAGAAAACTCAGACTAGGGGTAAAGAAAAACTCACCCCCTTTCAAGGTGACCCAGTGGGAAAAATCAGCCGGAATTCGTTCTGTACTTCCCCAGTTTTTCGGCCAACTATAGCCTTCTGTAAACGGACCCCCTTGACCAATAACGGGATCTGTTCCAGTACCTTGTTCAATAAACCCTCCTGTATTAGCCCAACTCTGTTGCATAAAGGCAAACTGATTGGTAATATTGCTTTGGAAACATAAGAATAACAAACCCGAACCGGTTTCTTTTGCTTCGTGGCGGTCTTGTTCTCCGTAACTAACACCCCGACGTACAATACGGTGCATTTTTTCTTCTTCTAGAGGAACTTTCGCCGCAATTAAATCTCCTGTATCTCCCCGTGGGTTAGTCTTGCGAATATGGGAATGAAAGGGACATTTAGACCCTGTTGTGTCGTCACGATAATTAAAGTTATTGCTATCATCGTCCGTGGGGGACTTACTCAGAACTAGGGGAGTTCCATCTTGAAAACGTCCCATGGTATAAGCACCGGCCAACTCTGGATCATTTGTTAAGTTCAAGGCCGGAGCTAATTTGTTGACCACATCGTCGTTCCAACCGGGGACATTTTGCTCTAGTTTACGATAGACCAAATAGCTACCATAACTATCGGGGGTTTTACCAAAAGGATCTTTAAGTAGTACAAGACTTAAAGGAGCCCGAGGGTCCCATTGAGAAAAATCACTACCAGACTCTCGTTCTTTATCAATGTCTCGTTTAACAAATAAAGGTTCACTCACCCCATCTCGGAAACCAAAATGCTCGATCACTTTGCCGTCTTCATTACGCAGAACAAAGCCATTGTCTTGATGGACAATTTCGGCGATTTCTCTTAAGCTATTTTTCACTCTTCTGACAATGTGCAGCAAGGCTTGAAAATTATCATCAGCCATTAAGATCAAACAGTGGCAGTCTTTTTGTAAACCTGGGTCCCATTGTTCAACATCAGGATCAGTAAATCCGAACTGACTGTTGGGACCTTTCATTCCCTCAAGAAAAAAGTCTTCTGAGAAGGGCAATTTTTCCCCAATTAACCCCAAATAATCATCATAACCAAAAAACGTTAAAAAGACATTAGTAAATACACTTCCTTTAATGCCCTTTTCACGATAGTTTTCAGCCTCATAAGCTTGAGCCCAAGCTGAAGTAACATACTTACGGGTAAATTCCCCTAACCACTTCTTAACCTGATCCTGTTTCCCATCCTTGAATTTTAGGAACAGATGCACAGCGTTTTCCCGTCCATTGCCTTTGATGATATTACCTTGTAAGTCTTGCACAAGGGTTCGGTATTCTTCATTGTTTAGGGGATCAATTTCGACGATTTTGTTGAGATCAACCATGATTACATCCAGTTTGTTAATTTAACTTTGTTTGCTTGGCCAATTTTTTGGGGTTTACGGCCAAGGGGTGTTATTGGCAGAAAATTTACAGTGTCCTCCCCTTGGCCATGACAAGGTTTTAAGATGAGCTTGGCATCTATGCCCATCTGCTTAACTCAATTTGACGATCTTGCCTTCAGATGGTTTACCCTCTTGATTAACATAAAACAACATATAGTGACCAGGAGGAGAGAAATGCTTATCTGTGGGGACTGTAAAGCTAATTTTGCCATCCTCAGTATAGGTTTTCTCTAAAGTCACTAATCTCTGTCCATTATCAAAGGAGTGGGTGACAGAACCCGCCTTGATCAGTACCATTGAATCTTTAGTATTGGGACCTGAAGCATTACTGACAGAAATAGTGGTAGATTGTCCGTAACTAATCTCTTTAATATCGCTGTCAATAACCGGACGCTTGCTTGAACCAAATAGGTAAGGAGGATAATAAATACTGTGTTGATAAATCTCGGCAGTATTAGAGGTAAATCCTTTCGGGGTGACAAAGAAATCATCAAAGGTATCTAATTCTACCTTGCCACTATCGACAAAACGACCAGCCCGAGAATTATTCCCTCCCATCACTAAAATGCTGGCATCAGGGAGCAGCAAAGCGGTATTGTGATAGAGTCTGGGTTGAATATCCGGGTTCATCAACTTGGTGTTAAATTTTATTGGTTCTTTGGCAGCATTGGGAGTCAATAAAATAGGATGATGAGCGGGAAAATGTTCGGCGTAGTTACCACCATTAACCACTAATACTTGTTTTGTGGGAAGAATCACCGCTAGTTCCATAGCCCGTTTGCCAAAGCGACCCAAATTAGAGGATTGTTTGACATACTCATATTTGGGATTGTTATAGTCACTAGAACTATTTTGCAGAATATCTTCATCAATGCGGGCTAAAAAGTCCTCATCAATCTTCCATTCCCCTTTTCCTTTGGTACCAGGTTCAGGCGCGCTCCAACGCTCAACACTGGAGGGAATACTTGCCCCACGAATAGCATATTTACCCGGTCCAAAACTGATATCATTGGTGCCAATAATACCTCCATAAAGTAACACATCTCCTTTATCGGAAGTGGGATCAAGAGACGCAGTTCCATAAACCTTAGAAGTGGCTTTACGCTCCGGACCTGGTTCAAACTTAATGGAATATTTTCCATTGGTATCTTTGTTAAATTCAACAAAGTAACTCTTGGTACTTTTATGAACCGTTAGAGGCGTTTTTCCTCCCCCATCTCCTGTGATCAAAAAACGACCATCTTTTGTGGGGAAAATGCGCGGATAAAGATCGATTAAATCCCGTGCGGCTGTTTTGTCATTCATCTTTGTCGTGAAGGGACTATTAGGCAGTTCGGACACATCAATATGCTGCCACTCGTTAGGAGTTCCCTTGGCGTTAGGATCGTAAATCTCTACAAAGGGACTGATTTTATTAAACACTTCGGCCGCTAAACCAGAAAAAGCCGCAATCGCTCCATCTGCTAAGGGTACAAGAGTAGGATACCAGTGACCATCCTTCAGTAAATGGGGATTTGCCCAAGTTTTCGTGTCTGAATGAAAAATATTCGCTTGTTTAGACCCCTGAAATTTTGATCCGGGGTAATAAAGGCGACTACCCCCAATAAACAAAACATCCCCATTAGGCAGTTGTAAATGACCAGAACAGAAGATATCGTTAGCTTCTCCCTCCCATTTCGCTATAGGAGAAGAAATGCGGGAAAAAGGTGATTCTTTGCCAAATTTTCCGTTCAGAGGATTGGCCAATTCTGGGTCAAAAAGACTGGTGTTATCAACAACTTGGCTGTTGCTAGTATCCACCCCATCTTCAAGCTTATAAACGGCATTTTCAAAGATTATTTCGCCCTTATAGGGATCGACTCCATCAGCAGGGTTGCGATCAGGTAGCTTCTCAAATCGGTTACGGTTACTACTCCCGTTGACGATTAGAACTTTTCCGTCAGGGAGTAGAGTAGCATGAACTGCTTGCATCCGATCTGATTCTTTAGGCATGGGTAATAATAACCATGCCCCCATTTCTTCGGGACAGCCTTCATAGGCCAATAATTGTCCTGGAACTGATGAAAAGTTCAGAACCTTGGAATTCAAAGTATCCCCAAGGGCCTTACGCAGATCTTTCTCGAACGGACTCAGGGTTCGATTGTCAGGACAAACGCTAGGATCGGCTATGGGTGCAGCTAAAACTTCTGAGTCTGCTCCGATACAAAACGTGGCCATGAACGCAATCACGAAGGTTAGGAACAGGGCTAATAGTCTTTTTTTCGACGTTTCTGAGGAAATCATGGGTAATTTTTGCCTTTCCTGATTATTTTTTAAATGAAGCATCGGGGTTGATTGTCACCTCGACCTCCATCGGATTCCCCGGCTGCTCCTTCACCTTAAACTTTTTCAAGCCTTTTTCACTGTTCCAGAATAAGGCGACCTAACAGCCGAGGTTCGCCCTGATTATATTCCAACATTCCAGACATTTTTATATACTTTCATATATTTTTACATTCCCCAAGATGTTTTGACGAAAAACCTTCATTCTAGAAACTACTATTGATCCTAAATCTGGTTATTAAAGACTGATTATCCATTCCCCCTTTTGCATGAGTGCATCAGTGCATGAGTGCCTGTATTCATCAGTAGCCTATACTCAACGGATTTATAGCAGTTTTCATCAGAATGAGGCATGGGCAAGGCAGGGTAAGTTCATCTAATTTGGTATAAATTGTACTTGACAAAGATTTCTAAATAGGGTAAAGAACTCGCTGTAGCACCCTCCTGCACCGCCAGTACCCAGACTTAGCCGCTGCTACCTCTGTATAATTTATCATTAGCCTTAGTCTCACTGTTGTTGATGAAAATTAATCAGGAAATAGCTCATGGTTAAAGGTTTTGCCCCCGTTCTCCCCACCGAAAATAAAGCTCAACTAAAACCTCAGCTTCTTTTAACATCAATCAATGAAATTAAATCTAGTTTATTGACTTATACCAATTCTCCAAGATCGGACGACAGATAGTGTAGAATATCATATTAGTAGAGTTAAAGGAAAAATATGGCAGGAGTTTATAAGATAGAAATATCTGAAAGTGAAGCAGAACTCAAGGAACTGCTTAGAAAAGAAAAAACTGGTTCAGGAAAAGAAAGAATACCAGTATTGTACTGATTAAAGACAAAAAATGCAAAAACGGTGACAGAAGCCGCGGAAATGCTAGGAAGAAACAGAGTCACTGTACAAGATTGGTTAGGAAAATATCGTCAAGGAGGACTAGAAAAATTATTGTCTAAAAAAGTCAGTACAGGAAGACCAAGAAAAGTTCCTCAGTGGGCAGAAAAAGCCTTAGAAAAAAGATTAAAAGAAGAGGAAGGATTTGATAGTCAGGTCGAGATTTGTAAATGGTTAGAGGAAAAATTAGGGAGAGAAGCCAAGGACAAAACCGTCACAAATTAGTATATTATCGGCTAAAAGCGTCTCCAAAAATAGCTAGACCAAAAAGCCTAGAACAATCAGAAAAAAGGTTAGAAGATTTAAAAAAAAAAACTCCTAGAAAATTTGGCAATGCTGAGTTGGGTGGCGATAAAAATGATGAGTAATACAGGAAAAATTCGCTTTTTATGTGAAGATGAAACTCGTCTGGGACTGAAAACAATCAGCGGGTGAAAAATAACAGCAAAAGGGGTAAAACCTTACGGGAAAGTGCAGGGTCAATTTCAAGCAACCTATATCTATGGGGTGGTAGAGCCGAAGACAGGAGAGCATTTTTTTTTACGAATTCACTCATTTAAACAGTCAATGTTTTCAAATATTTTTAGAATTAGTTTCTGAATATTTTGCCGATAGTATTTTGATAATACAGTTAGATAATGGCAGGTTTCATAAGTCAAAAAACCTGAAAATACCTGATAACATTATTCTCATGTTTCAGCCACCACATTGCCCAGAATCTAATCAAATTGAACAGATTTGGCAATATCTAAAAAAAGGATTGAGATGGAAACTACCTAGAGACTTAGAGGAATTACGTTTGTTAATTGGTCAACGACTCGAAGAAATGAACAAAGAGGTAATTGTTTCAATTGTTGAACGAGGTTATATCCTGGATGCTCTATCTGTAGTTGGCATTTAGAGAATTGGTATAAATTGTGCTATGGGGTCAACGTCCAGCGAAGTCGAGACGTTGATATTCTGGTCGGATTTCATCCCCCGCAAAGGTGAGTATCTTGTCGAAAAATGTAGCGGGGGCATTCATCCGACATTTTCGGTAACATTATCCCTGCTCAAAATGTAATCACACTGCGAATAGAATCCCCTTGGCGCATCAGGTCAAAAGCCTCGTTAATCCTTGCCAGAGGTAGAACATGGGTGATTAAATCATCAATGTTAATCTTGCCCTCCATGTACCAATCGACTATTTTTGGTACATCTGTACGACCTCTCGCTCCACCAAAAGCCGTACCTTTCCAGACCCGTCCGGTGACTAATTGAAAAGGACGGGTACTAATTTCCTGGCCGGCCCCGGCTACACCGATAATAGTGGCAACACCCCAACCCTTATGGCAACATTCCAAAGCTTGACGCATAATCTGGACATTGCCGATACACTCAAAACTATAATCGGCCCCACCTTTAGTTAAATCCACCAGATAGGCCACTAAATCCCCCTCGATTTCTTGGGGATTAACAAAATGAGTCATCCCGAATTTGGTCGCTAAAGCTTGTTTCTGGGGATTGATATCGACCCCGACAATCATATCGGCCCCCACCAAACGGGCCCCTTGAATAACATTTAAACCGATACCTCCCAGACCAAAAACCACCACTTTTGCCCCCGGTTCCACTTTAGCGGTATTAATCACCGCACCGATACCTGTAGTGACTCCGCAGCCGATATAACAGACTTTTTCAAAGGGAGCATCCTGGCGAATCTTGGCTAGGGAAATCTCCGGCAGCACGGTATAGTTAGCAAAAGTCGAGGTTCCCATGTAGTGATAAAGAGGCTGACCATCGAGGGAAAAACGACTGGTTCCATCTGGCATTACTCCCCGACCTTGGGTAAGACGAATTGCTTGACAGAGATTGGTTTTAAAGCTGAGACAGTATTCGCACTGACGACATTCGGGAATGTATAGGGGAATAACATGATCCCCCACTTTTAGGCTAGTGACACCTTTTCCCACTTCTACCACGATTCCGGCCCCTTCATGGCCTAAAATTGAGGGAAATAAGCCTTCAGGATCGGACCCAGAGAGAGTATAGGCATCGGTGTGACAAACTCCCGTGGCTTTGATTTCTACTAACACTTCCCCCGCTTGCGGTGCGGCTAATTTTACCGTTTCAATAGTTAGGGGTTTTCCCGCTTCTAGGGCAACTGCCGCTCGAACATCCATAGGCTCAAAGCAATAGGTTTTTTCCAGTATAATACCGTTAAACTGCTGAAGAGTTGTAATAGAACAATTCTAAACTTATCTCTATGTTAGTCCTCACCATCCGCGAAGAAGGAATTAACGATGGTGGCTTTACTGCTACTCTCAATTTTGATAGCGGTAACAGCTACCCAATTACGGTTACTGATCCCTTTACTAACCAAGAAGAAAAACAACTAGAATGGTACTTTGAGGAATGGTTAGTATTTCCCACCCTAGACACGGATAAGGCGCAAAAAGCCGCCAACAGCGTCCAAAACTATGGCGAAAACCTATTTAAACAGGTTTTCCAGAGTAATTTAAATGCTTATGGGGAATATCGAGACTTGCGAAAGCAGTTAAGTCAACTGCAAATTATCATCGAAAGTCAGTCGCCAGAATTTCAAGCTTTACATTGGGAAGCGCTGAAAGATCCTGATTTACCGCGTCCTTTTTCTATAGATTGTATCATCTCCCGCCAGCGTCGAGGGGCTACAGTTGTCCCGGTGCAAATGGCCACTTATCCTACTATCAATCTTCTGGTGGTGATTGCGCGTCCTAATGAGGAATCTGATGTTAACTATCGCACGATTTCCCGTCCTTTGGTAGAACTGGTAAATAGTAGTGAAATACCGGTAAAAATTGATATTTTGCGTCCCGGAACTTATGAATCACTAACCAGACATCTGGATGAGAAGGGAGAAGGATACTATCATGTTATTCATTTCGATGTTCATGGCGGATTAATGGAATATGAACAGTACCAAAGACAGGTTCACGGGGACTCTTGGCGCTATCAAAGGGGATGGGGACTGGAAGATTTAGCAGAATATGAGGGAGTAAAAGCTTTTCTGTTTCTGGAAGGAGAAGAAAAAGGTCAAGCGACTCCGGTAGAAGCGACGGAATTAGCGAATTTACTCACTGGGAAAAATATCCCTATTTGTATTCTCAATGCTTGTCAGTCAGCAAAGCAAATTTCCCAGGAATCAGAAGACTATCGGGAAACCAGTTTAGGAAGTCGTTTGATGACTGCGGGAATGCAAGCAGTGGTGGCGATGGGATATTCGGTGACGGTTTCTGCAGCTAAGTTGATGATGAAACCAATTTATCAGCAATTATTGAACGGAAAAGACCTAACGGAAGCGATGCGAAAGGGACGGTTAGAGTTATTCAATAATAAGCAACGCCGCGCCTATTATAATACGAGAATAGATTTGGAAGATTGGTTATTACCGGTGATTTATTGTCGCGGTAAAATTAATCTCAATTTGCGTCCATTTACTCCAGAAGAGGAGGAAAAATACTGGGAACATATCGGCAATCAATATGTCTTTCCTTTACCAGAATACGGCTTTGTCGGCAGGGATTTAGAGATTCTCAAGATGGAAAAGGCGCTGCTGAAACATAATATCCTTTTACTCAAAGGAATGGGAGGGACAGGAAAAACTACTTTACTCAATTATCTACGAGAATGGTGGCAGAAAACCAACTGGGCGACCCATATTTTCTATTTTGGTTATGATAGAAAAGCTTGGACTTTAGAACAGATTGTTTATGAAATCGGTCAGGGAATTTATAATCGCTTTGAACAGGCGAGTTTCCAAGCGATGAACCTGAAAGCGCGGGTAAAGAAACTAGAACAAAAACTCCGCAGTGAGGCGTATATTCTCATTTTAGATAATCTGGAGTCGGTGACGGGACAACCGTTAGCAATTCAGAATACTTTACCGGAGAATGAAAGGGAAGCAATCGCCGATTTTCTCACGAATTTGGTGGGGGGAAAAACGAAGGTGATTTTGGGTTCTCGCAGTGAGGAAACTTGGCTGCAACGCAGGACTTTTAAGGAGAATATCTATCACTTACAAGGATTAGACCAAGAGTCGAGAACTGAATTAGCGGAGAGAATTTTAGAACGTCAGGCGAAGAGTCGGAAAAATGCGATTAAAAAGGATGATTATTTTAAACGCTTGATGAAGTTGTTGGCGGGATATCCGTTGGCGATGGAAGTGGTATTAGCGAATCTGAAGCGACAGTCACCGGAGGAGATTTGGCAAGGGTTACAGTTGGCGGAATTAGTTAATGTGGGGGATGAGAATAAGACTAATAATATCATCAAGTGTGTGGAATATTCCCACAGTAATTTGTCGGAGGAGGCGCAGAAGTTGTTACTCTGTTTAGCACCTTTTAGTGGGTTTATTCACAGGGGTGTTATTCCTATTTATAGTCAACAACTACAGCAATTAGAACCTTTACAAGGCTATCAGTTTGATCAATTTGATGCAGCGATAGAAGAAGCGATTCATTGGGGTTTGCTTTCGCCGATGAGTGAAGAATTGCCCTATTTATTGACTATCCAGCCCATTTTTCCCTACTTCCTAAAAACGAAGTTAAAGGAATTAGCACCAGAGACACAAGCAGCAATTTGGGAGGGTTTTAAGAATCATTACCGAGACTTGGCAGTTTATTATGATACCTTACTAGATTCCAAAAATCCGCAGGAGAAGCAGTGGGGGATATTGTTCTGTCGCTGGGAGTATGAAAATCTGTTTAATGCGTTGCAGATTTGTTTGGAGAAGCAGGAAGATATAAATATCTTCTTTTGCTTACATAATTATTTTGTTGTTACCAATGATGTTAGTAGCAGACTGAAACTATGCGAGAGTGTTTGTCAAGCTTGTCAAACTTATCCTGAGCAGATTAAAACTGGGATAATCGGTGGCAATATTATCAATGCTTTGGCTAGTCTCGCCCTCGCCTATCAAGATACAAAAAACTATGAACAGGCGAAACAGACTCATCCAAAAGTTATTGAATTAACTCAAAATCTCCAAGGGGTGGACGAGCAACAAAAAGCCTCAATATTGGGAACTGTCTATCACAATTTGGGAAGGGTAGCGGAAGAATTGAGGGAATGGGAGCAAGCCCGAAGCTACTACCAGCAAGCTATTGAGATCTTCATTGAATATGGGGATCGCTACAAGCAAGCCGGAAACCTGCACCAGTTGGGGAGGGTAGCGCAAGAATTGAGGGAATGGGAGCAAGCCCGAAGCTACTACCAGCAAGCTATTGAGATCTGCATTGAATATGGCGATCGCTTCTCCCAAGCCATCACCCTGCACCAGTTGGGAATAGTAGCGCAAGAATTGAAGGAATGGGAGCAAGCCCGAAGCTACTACCAGCAAGCTATTGAGATCTACATTGAATATGGGGAGCGCTATGAGCAAGCCGGAACCCTGCACCAGTTGGGATCGGTAGCGCACGAATTGAGGGAATGGGAGCAAGCCCAAAGCTACTACCAGCAAGCCCTTGAGATCGACATTGAATATGGGGATCGCTTCTCCCAAGCCAGCACCTTGCAGTATTTGGGAATCCTAGCGCAAGAATTGGGGGAATGGGAGCAAGCCCGAAGCTACTACCAGCAAGCTATTGAGATCTACATTGAATATGGCGATCACTATTTCCAAGCCAGCATTCTGAACTGTTTGGGATCGGTAGCGCAAGAATTGGGGGAATGGGAGCAAGCCCGAAGCTACTGCCAGCAAGCTATTGGGATCTACATTGAATATGATGATCGCTTCTCCCAAGCCAAATCCCTGCACCAGTTGGGAAGGGTAGCGGAAGAAGTTGGGGAATTGAGCCAAGCCAAAAGTTATTACCTGCAAGCCTTACAAATTTTTGCAGAATTTAACGATAGTTACAGGGTACAAACCTATTCTTTGCCTCTTCTTGTTGCTCTTTATCAGCAAACGCAAGATGAGGAGATTCTTGTCGGTATTGCTTCTGTTTTCGGGATTGGGGTTGAGGAGGTGCGGGGTTTGGTCTAACTCCCCCCTAATACTAAATCCGGCTTTAAAAAGAGAGGGTGATGGGGTGATGGGGGGGTGATGGGGTGATGATCCTCCCTCACTCCCTCACGAACCTGGCTTGTTGTTGCGCTTCAGCGCTAACTATTTCGGGCTTGCTGAAAAAGTAAGGGCGAAGCATTCGGATAGGAAATCTACGGTTTCAGCGATAGGTTATTGCCCGAATGCTTCGCCCCTACAATGTTGTGATCTACGGATGAGGTGTAATAGCGAGAATGGTGATTTCCCCCGAATGAGGTCCATAGCACCAGAAAATTCGATAGGCTCCCGGTGTATTCTGTTGGGCGTAGGCTTCAAAAACCTTCTGTGTTGAATCATAAGGGTTATCGAGGGAATTAAATTCGTGGGTTTTTAGTCCCGGATGTCTTGGGTTTGTACTGAGGAGCTTGAGGGCTTTTGTTACCTGTTTGTAGAGACCCTCTTGTTTCGATGCTTTTGTCCTACCTTGAGCTAGGCGAGTCTTTTGAGCCTGTTCCGCTTCTGCTCGCAATTCAGATAGAGTATTTCGAGCTTCCTGTGTCTGTCGTAAAGAGAAATTCAATTACTCCTCGACTTCTTCAGGAATAGATTCAGCAAACTCAAGCATAGCGTCTAAATCGACGGGTTCTTCAGCTAAATCTCCCGTGCGGGCTTCTGCGAGTCCCCGTTTGAGCGACTCGCGGACACTAGGATTCTGAAAAGCCCATAGTTCTCCCTCTGGAATCGCAACCATGGGAACCAGGAGGAGTTCCCCGCTTGCATTCATCAGTATTCGATAGTGACGGTTGCTACATTCAGTCCCAAGGCTAATCCGTCCCCAAGCATCAGCCTGAATATCTTCTTTAATGAGCGAAAAATTCTGATACTCCATCACGTCTCCTCCTCTCTTCATATACTTATTCTAGATAAGTTACCCAATTTGGGCAATAGGGTTATGTCCATTTAGCTTCTCACTACCTAAAGAAAACAGGTTAAACTTGTTCGGGCTGGAGCCTTGACAACAAACCCAGTTTGTTGTTGCACTCTCTTCGCTAAATTCTCTCCCCTTTCCTTGTAGGAGAAAGGCCAGGGGAGAGGTCAATAATTAAGAACCCAATGCGATCACACTATCTGGTAAAGATCAAGTATAATAATAAATATAAAGACCAAATTATTCATCTACCGTTAACTTAATGAAAGCCAAATGAACTTATTAAAACAATCGGACATTCAAGAAAATCCCACAACACTTTACGAACAAGATCTTCAGTTGTGGATTGAGCAAACTATTCATCAATTACAGAATCGACAGTTTGAACAACTGGATATAGAAAACTTAATTGAGGAGTTAAAAGATTTGGGTAAGTCAGAGAAACGCGCCTTAGAGAGCAACTTAATGGTCTTGTTGATTCACTTACTCAAATTAAAGATACAGCATGATGCTCCTGAGACAATGAAAGCAAGTTGGTATAATTCAGTAGATGAGCATCGCCAGCGCGTTCAAGATGATTTACTTAAGACTCCCTCTCTTAAATCTTATCTCTTAATCTCCATCACACAAGCCTATTCCAGCGCTCGTAAAGTCGCCATCAAACAGGGTAAACGCGCTCAATTTGGTATTCGTATTCCCCAAGAAAGTGAGTATCCCCTCGCTTGTCCTTTCACACCTGAACAGATTCTAAATGAGGACTTTTACGGGTAAAAACGAAAGTAAACATTATCGATAATAAAACCATGAAACCAGAATATGACCTTGCCAACATGAAAAATCGCCCGAATGACCTAACCCCCCTTCCCTGGGAAATAAGGGGGGAATAAAGTTTTTAACACCTAACTACTTATATCTCAATAAATCTCTTGGATAAATCATAGCAAAGTGAACCTTTCATGTACTCTAAATTAAGGAGAAGACGATGGCTAATCTGGATGATGTAGGAAGAGCGAAAGCAGCTGATAAAAACCTGAACGATGCTAACCGAAGCGATGTGCAGGTAAACAAAACAAGACCATATCCTTAACTGTTCTCTCTGATTTAGAGCAGTTAACCCTGTCAGTAACGGATATTTTGCTTGGTTAAAAATTTAGGTAAATTCAATTAAAAATAGCAAATTACCATTAACGTAAGTGTTAATTAAGGAGGTAAATATGGTTCAAATTTTACAAGCAAAAGAAGTCACTCTCAGAGATTTAATTAATCATTTTCAACTACAGTTTATAGAAGATGAGCATTTTTTTGGGGAATGGCAAGAAGACTTAGAAGCAATCTCTGAACAGGAAAAAGAATTGTTAGATAAAATCAAAACAGGTTATTTTAACTTATTGAATTATCCTCCCTTTTTAGAAACTTCGGTGAGGATGACGGTTTTAGATCCATTATTATTTATTGGTAACTTTTATCTATTTCCCTTTCACATTAAAGCAGAAGAGTCTGTTGAAATTATTACAAAAGAGCAAGATTTAATAATTAAAGGAAGGTTAGATACTTTAATTCTAAAAGAGCAATTATGGGTAATGATTATTGAATCAAAACGGGTTATTTATTCCGTTGAAGTAGGTTTACCGCAATTATTAGCTTATTTAATGGTCAATCCTCATCCCAACCGTCCTAATTATGGAATGTTGACCAATGGTTCCGAGTTTTTATTTGTTAAATTATTATGGGACGGTAAACCTTTATACGGAACCTCTCGTTTATTTGCCATGAGAAATCCGGGGGATTTATACGAGGTTCTCAAAATCCTTAAACATCTCTGTCAGTCTAGCGAGGGGGTGGAATGAACCACAGAGACACAAAGGACACAAAGATCGATCGCTTCTATGGTAAGTTAAGCTGATCACACAGAACCTAGAAGAGCCTGGATTAGAAGAGATTCAGCTAATCTAAGGATGGGCGGTTAAGAATTTTTTCGGCTTTTCTTGACTATTTCAGCCTTATTTGTCCTAACAAGCTCAAGAATACGAGAGTTTTTGTCTAGAATTGCCCGGCCTGAGAGGGGAATGATAAAGTTAGATAAGAAAATTAAAGATGGTGTGATTAAAGTGAAATTTGCTGCTAGTACCTATTTTTCCCTGCTGCGCCATTGTGCCGTTCCTTTGTTGTCGATCGCCACTTTTACGCCAATTCTCTTAACTTATTTAGCCAAGGAAAAACCAGAAACCCCGCAACCGCAGGCAAATCTAGAAACTGCTGCCTCCCCTGATCCTATTATCCCATCTCCGATCGCACCCTTAACCGCACCATCGCCGAAACTATCCCCCTCTCCCCAATCTTCTGCGATTCCAAAATCAGCACCCTCTCCCCAATCTTCCCCCTTGGCACCGAAAAAATTAGCACCATCGGTTCAAACTTCCCCTAATACTGCCCCCGCTGCCGCGGTTAAACCGGTGACTAGACAACCCTTAGTGGTTCCCGCTAATTATACGCCGCCGGTCCTAGAAATTCGCGTGGCGATTAAAAGGGATGTGGCCAGTGTTTTGATTGGAGTTAACGGGCCAGCGGTGATCACCGATCGCCAAGGTCGTGGTTTAAAAACGATTGCCACTAACGAGGGTTTACCGGTCATTCCAGGTGCCAATGGCTTAAAAATGGGCGATTTATCGCTGCCAGAGGTGATTTTTGTGCAGCCCACCAGTGCCGATGGTTTAGTTTATGTGGATGATGGTTGGTATCGGGGCAAAATCCTCCTTGTTGCCCAAGGCGATCGCTTATTAGTGGTTAATCATGTTAATTTAGAGGCCTATCTCTATAGTGTGGTGGGTAGTGAAATGCACTCCACCGCACCAATGCACGCTTTAAAGGCACAGGCGATCGCCGCTCGTTCCTATGCCCTAGTACACATGATCCGCCCCGCTAATGCTTGGTTTCATCTGGGCAATAGCCAACGTTGGCAGGTATATAAAGGCATTCGCTCGGAGTATCAATCGACTCACCAGGCGGTTAATGCCACTGCTGGGCAGATTCTCAGCTATAAAGGGGGTGTAGTCGAGTCTCTTTATGCCGCCACGGATGAAATTGTCGCTTGGGCCCACGGTGGTCGCGGCATGAGTCAAACTGGAGCTTATAAATTAGCGGAAAAAGGCCTAGATTATCAACAAATTCTCGGTAATTATTATCCCGGAGTTGGTTTAGCTCGTCTAGTTCTACAAAATTAGATTGATTGGCTTTCTCGACTGAAAACTCAAATCTGATAACTGATCACTGATCACTGATAACTGAAATGCCGACCATAGCAGATTTCTAGTAACCGTATTACAATAAACTTTCAAAATGCTATAGCAGTAAATCTCTCTATGAATAGCCCCTTTCTCGACTACCTCAACGGCCCCAAGCATCCCGTCCTCGTCTTTGATGGGGCGATGGGAACTTCCCTACAAAGCCAAAATCTGACGGCCGAGGACTTTGGTGGGGCAGAATACGAAGGTTGTAACGAGTATCTTGTCCATACTAAACCTAGCGCTGTAGCGAAAGTCCACGAAGCCTTTTTAGCCGTGGGTGCGGATGTGATTGAAACCGACACCTTCGGGGGAACCTCGATAGTTTTAGCCGAGTACGATTTAGCCGATCAAGCCTATTATCTCAACAAAAGCGCCGCCGAACTGGCCAAAGCTTGCGCGAATAAATACTCTACCCCCGAAAAACCCCGTTTTGTGGCGGGTTCCATGGGGCCGGGGACAAAACTGCCCACTTTGGGTCATATTGACTTTGATACGCTTAAAAATGCCTATGTAGAACAGGTAGAGGGTCTGTACGATGGCGGGGCAGATTTATTATTAGTAGAAACCTGTCAGGATGTGCTGCAAATTAAAGCGG
The DNA here is from genome assembly GCF_020245605.1 of Microcystis sp. M061S2. NCBI lineage: Bacteria > Bacillati > Cyanobacteriota > Cyanophyceae > Chroococcales > Microcystaceae > Microcystis > Microcystis sp. M061S2. The sequence goes on from NZ_JADBUP010000081.1 coordinate 24,650, forward strand.
CTTTAAATGCTATTGAAGAAGTATTTCAGAAAAAAGGTCAACGATTGCCCCTGATGGTTTCGGTGACGATGGAAACCATGGGAACGATGTTAGTAGGAACGGAAATTAACGCCGTTGTCTCTATTTTACAACCCTATAAAATTGATATTTTGGGACTTAACTGCGCCACTGGTCCCGATTTAATGAAACCCCATATTAAATATCTCTCGGAAAATTCCCCTTTTATTGTTTCTTGTATTCCTAACGCTGGTTTACCAGAAAATGTCGGCGGTCAAGCGCATTATCGCCTCACTCCCGTAGAATTAAAAATGGCTTTAATGCACTTTATCGAAGATTTGGGAGTACAAATTATCGGCGGTTGTTGTGGTACTCGTCCCGACCATATCCAAGCTTTAGCGGAACTAAGTCAGGGGTTAACTCCGAAATCTCGTCATTATCATTATGAACCCTCCGCCGCTTCTATTTATAGTACCCAACCCTATATTCAAGATAATTCTTTCCTGATTGTCGGGGAAAAATTAAACGCCAGTGGTTCTAAAAAATGTCGGGAACTTCTCAATGTTGAAGACTGGGATAGTTTAGTATCGATGGCGAAAGCGCAGGTAAAAGAAGGAGCGCATATTCTCGATGTCAACGTCGATTATGTGGGCCGGGATGGGGTGCGCGATATGCACCAATTAGCCTCTCGTTTAGTTAATAATGTCACCCTACCTTTAATGTTAGATTCCACCGAATGGGAAAAAATGGAAGCGGGGTTAAAAGTAGCGGGGGGTAAATGTATCCTCAACTCTACTAACTACGAAGACGGGGAATCGCGTTTTTATCAAGTCTTGGATTTAGCGAAAAAATACGGCGCGGGGGTAGTAATTGGAACCATTGATGAAGAAGGAATGGGACGCACTGCCGAGAAAAAATTCCAGATAGCTAAACGGGCCTATTATGCTGCGATAGAATACGGAATTCCTCCCTACGAAATCTTTTTTGATCCTTTAGCTTTACCGATTTCTACCGGTATCGAAGAAGACCGAGAAAATGGCAAGGCTACTATCGAAGCAATGCGTCGAATTCGCCAAGAACTGCCCGAATGTCATATTCTTTTAGGTGTGTCTAATATCTCTTTTGGGTTGAATCCGGCAGCGCGTCAGGTATTAAATTCTGTCTTCCTTCACGAAGCGATGCAGGTGGGGATGGATGGGGCAATCGTCAGCGCCAATAAGATTCTTCCTCTGGCAAAAATTGAACCAGAATATCAGCAAATTTGTCGGGATTTAATCTATGATAATCGTCGTTTTGATGGCGATATATGTGTTTATGATCCCCTGACCAAATTAACCGAATTATTTGCGGGTAAAACTACTAAAAAAGACCCCTCTAGTAATGCTAATTTACCCGTGGAGGAACGCTTAAAACAGCATATTATTGATGGGGAAAGATTGGGACTGGAAGAGGCTTTAAAGCAAGCTTTACAGGACTATCCACCCCTAGATATTATTAATATTTTCCTCCTGGATGGGATGAAGGTAGTGGGTGAGTTATTTGGTTCAGGACAAATGCAGTTACCTTTTGTTCTCCAATCTGCCCAAACTATGAAAGCAGCCGTTGCCTTTTTAGAACCCTTTATGGAGAAAAAAGAGGGTGATAATAATGCCAAAGGGACTTTTATTATCGCAACGGTTAAAGGGGATGTTCACGATATTGGTAAAAACTTAGTTGATATTATCTTGACCAATAACGGCTATAGGGTGATTAATTTGGGCATTAAACAACCTGTAGAAAATATCATCGAAGCCTACAAAGAACATAAGGCCGATTGTATCGCCATGAGCGGTTTATTGGTGAAATCGACGGCTTTTATGAAGGAAAATCTAGAGGTTTTTAATGAAAAAGGAATCACCGTTCCTGTTATCCTTGGCGGGGCGGCTTTAACTCCCAAATTTGTCCATGATGACTGCCAAAAAACCTACAAGGGGCAGGTTATCTATGGAAAAGATGCCTTCTCTGACCTGCATTTTATGGATAAATTAATGCCCGCTAAAGCTGGCGGTCAATGGGATGATAGTAAAGGCTTTTTAGGTAAGTTTGCCGAGGCAGAAAAACCCCCGGTTGTCGCCGAAGAATTAAAGGTTAATCCCGATACTATTTTTACTGATGGCAGCGTCAACCAAGAATTAGTTATTGATACCCGTCGGTCCGAAGCGGTGGCAGTTGATATTCCCCGACCAACACCGCCCTTCTGGGGTACTAAAATATTAACAGCTGCAGAAATTCCCATCGAGGAGGTTTTCTGGTATTTGGACTTACAAGCTTTATTTGTCGGTCAATGGCAATTCCGCAAACCCAAAAGTCAATCTAAGCAAGAATACGACCAGTTTTTACAGGAAAAAGTTCATCCAATTCTGACAGCATGGAAAGAGAAAATTGTCAAGGAAAATTTACTAAACCCCACATTAATTTATGGTTATTTTCCCTGTCAATCCTCTGGTAATTCCCTGTTAATTTACGATCCCGAATCGATACAAGCAGGCGAAAAACCCGAAAATCTGCAACCAATCGCCATTTTTGAGTTTCCGCGCCAGAAATCCGGTCGTCGTCTCTGTATTGCTGACTTTTTCGCCCCGCAGGAATCCGGTATTATCGATGTTTTCCCGATGCAAGCGGTGACAGTGGGGGAAATCGCCACAGAATACGCTAAATCTCTCTTTGATGCCAACGAATATACCGAATACCTCTATTATCACGGCATGGCTGTCCAAACCGCCGAAGCCATGGCCGAATGGACCCACACCCGCATCCGTCGCGAGTTAGGTTTCGCAGAGTTCGATCCCGATAATATCCGCGATATACTACAACAGCGTTACCAGGGTTCTCGCTATAGTTTCGGCTATCCCGCTTGTCCCAATATTCAGGACCAATACAAGCAATTAGCTCTGTTAGGATGCGATCGCATTGGGATGTATATGGACGAAAGCGAACAATTGTACCCAGAACAATCCACCACCGCCATTATTACCTATCACCCCACCGCTAAATACTTTAGTACCTAATCAGTGACCAGTTATCAGTAATCAGATTTGAGTTTTCATTTCAATTATCGACTTAAATCTATAATATGCCAGCAATTTTTTTCATTATTAACCATATGACAAAGTGGCCACTGCCGTGGTATTAATTTAGGATAGGAAGTTTTCGGGAGTCAGTCGTCGGTCGTTCATACCAAATTAGCCTACACTTCATCTTGATAAGAAAGGCTAAATTTTTTGCAGCTTCTTAGGGAAATTATGACCACTAATCCTCTTAACTCGCTCATTTTAGAGCAGATTAGTCATATCTGTGAGCAATACTCGATCGAAAGTCGTATTCTCGAAGATTTTGCCGATTTTGTCATCAAAAACCACCGTAAAAAGTCTCCTAAACCATCGTTAACTAAATCAAAAACTACAGCCACCACCACCACAAGCTCAAAAGTTAAACCTTTAACTCTAACGCAACTTAAACAGGCAGTTTATGCCTATTTTGAGGTTAACAATACCACAGAATTAAAAAAATCGAGTATGTTTCAAATGGCTACTAGAGCCTTTGATAATATCAATTTATCTCAGCGAGAAAGTTGGGAGGTTATCTACAGGAAATATATCGGTATTCTTCCCGAAGAAGATTACGAACAGGGGAAAGATTGTATCAACGGTATCAACATTTTTAAATACTTTCGTCCCTATCGTGTTTTCGATCTTGATCCAAACACTGCCAGCAAGGAAGACATTAAAAATGCTTATTATCGTCTTTCTAAGATCTATCATCCCGATAACCAAGAAACAGGAAACTCTCACATCTTTGATCGTTTGACTGTGATGTATAAGTCTATCACCACGGAGATAAAATAATCATGCCTCGCAAAAAAGAAATTTTTACTATCAGAGAAGCTGAACTAATTCAATGGCTTTCCATTTCTCATAAAAGATTGGATGAAATCGTTAGCTTTTTTGATGCTGATCCTAATGATGATTGGGATTTAGTTGAGGGTGACGATTATCAATTTGTCAATAAGGAAAAGAAACTCCGTAACTTTTCCCCTAAAGGTGCTTTTAAAATTGCTTCCTATATCGAGAAGAATGAAAAGCGAGGAATTTTCTACAAATTTAGAGAATTTTTTACTAAGCACGATCAAAAAATTCGTCGCTCTTTGGCACGAAAATTAATTTTTGCTGAACTCATTGACTCTGGCGAAATTCAAGTTTATCAAGGAGTGGCTATGATTCATAAACAGAGTTTACGGCGAATTTTAGAAACTAATGGAGCCAAGCTAAATAAAACCGTGAATCATCTTCAGCAAAGAACTGATAAACCTCTAGAATTAGGAGTAGATTTTTACGAAGATGAAAAAAGAGAGTTTTGGTTCTCTGAAAGTGGAATAGTGATGATTTCTAAATCCATGAGTGAAACTTTGACGAATAAATCGCGCCAAGAAATGTGTAAAATGATTGAAATCGAGTTTCCTCTTGCCTTTAAAGAAATTCAGGAACATCTAGATGACGATACCAAACAAAAAATCGAGATTGAAAAGGCTAAAAAACGAGCTAAAACTAGAGATAAAAACACTTGTCAGGTGACAGGGCAAAAACCGGATAAAGATGTAAAATTTAATCTCGCTGTCCATCATCTTTACTCTGCCCAAAAATATCCCCATCTAGCGACATTAGATCTGAATTTGGTGACTATTAAAGAAGAAATTCACCAAGAATTCCACGGTAATTTAGGGGGATTTCATCAACCTTGTACAATCGAGGATTTTATCGAATTCTTGCACATTTACTATCCCGAACATCATGGTAATTTAGCCTTAAAACTTCAGAAAACTAAGAAAAAACTGGAAAAATTAGCTAAATAATCATTCAATTTCGGGGTGTGAATAGCTCCAAAGTGATTATCGATTTTTTTAGGGAAAGAACGACCATATCTCATCATGAGCGATAATTAATTTATCGAGAATTTGGGTTAAAACTCCTATCTCACGAGGAACAGCCGCATCTAAATCATTGGCAACTATTGTCAACTCCGCCCATAGTATATATGATAGTTGAACTCTAATTTAGGATCTAGCTGGGTCTAGAGAGGATAATATGGATAAGATCAAGGTAGGATTGTTGTTTGGTGGTCGATCGGGAGAACACGAGGTATCTATCAATTCGGCTCGATCGATCCTGCAAGCTTTTAATTACCCCGAAAATCTTGACAAATACGCCGTTATCCCCTTCTATATCGATAAAAATGGCTGTTGGCATTCGGCAGCAACTGCTAGACAAATTTTAACCTCTGGGCAACCCCTAGCTATTGAGAGTGATATAAAAGTCAATATCTGGCAATTTCCTCCAGAAGTGAGCGAAATTGAGGTTTGGTTTCCAATTCTCCACGGACCGAATGGAGAAGATGGCACTTTGCAAGGATTACTCACTCTCATGCGGGTTGCTTTTGTGGGTAGTGGGGTACTGGGTTCATGCCTAGGCATGGATAAAATTGCCATGAAAACTGCTTTTGCAGCCGCTGGATTACCCCAAGTTAAGTATAAGGCCATAACCCGCTCGCAAGTGTGGTCAAATGCCTGTGTTTTTCCGCAATTGTGCGATCAAATCGCCGAGGAAATAGGTTATCCTTGTTTTATTAAACCGGCTAATTTAGGTTCTTCGGTGGGTATTAGTAAAGCTCGCAACCAGCAAGAATTAGAGGCTGCTTTAGATAGTGCTGCTAGTTATGATCGACGGATTATTGTTGAAGCAGGAGTAACCGCAAGGGAGATCGAATGTGCGGTTTTAGGTAATGATAATCCCCAAGCTTCTTTGGTGGGAGAAATTACTTTTGATAGTGATTTTTATGACTATGAAACTAAATATACTGACGGGCGATCGAGTATGGTGATTCCCGCAAATATTCCCGATAAAATTGCTAATCAAGTGCGAGAAATGGCTGTAGAAGCATTTAAAGCTGTGGATGCTGCGGGATTGTCGCGGGTGGATTTTTTCTATGTGGAAAAGACTGGGGAAGTGTTTCTCAATGAAATTAATACTCTGCCAGGGTTTACTAATTTTAGTATGTATCCCCAACTCTGGAAAGCCACCAGTTTAGAGTTTGATAAATTGGTCGATAAGTTAGTACAATTAGCTTTAGAAAGACAGGAAAAATAAGGTTAAATTACCACCATTTCTAGGATAGGAATTACCTATTAAATAGAAGATAAATCCCCCCTTGATCCCCCCTTAATAAGGGGGGAAACTGACAATTTTTAACACCTAACTACTTAGAGATATTGATCAATCAGATAGTTTCGGGATCAATGCCCAATTCTCGTAATTGTTGGGCTAATTTTTCCTTCTCCAAGATAGCTTGTTCTTTTTCGAGGATAGCCTGTTCCTTCGCTTGTCGTTCCTGTTCCCTTTCTAAAAGAATCTGTTCCCTTTCTAAAAGAATCTGTTCCTTTGCTTGTCTTTGCTCTAATTCAGCTTCTTGGGGAGTGGGAACCAATTGACCATCGACGGTAAAATAACGCAGTTTACGGTCAAATATGCCTAAATATAGTTCTAATTGTTCACTCCATAAATAGCCGTTTTCATTAGCAGCAATAGCCTGATATTGTCCCGCAATTAATCTAAATCCTTGCAGTTCTAAACTTTCAGGATCAAACCAAAAATAATCAGGAGTGCGAAAGGTATTTTGATAGAGAATTTTCTTTTTATTTCGGTCAATATTGGCCGTAGAATCGGAGAGAATCTCGACGATCACATTGGGATATTTACCCCCTTCTCCCCAAACTACCCAACTTTTACGCGGATGTTTTTCCGTATCTAAGACGACAAAAAAATCAGGACCACAAAAATCACGTTTTTTTAGTTGTTCTTCGTTATAGTAGATGGTAAGATTGCCCGAAGCATAGTAATTAGTTCTTTCTTGCCATAACCTTTCTAAACAACCGATTAGAATTGTAATTTGTTGTAGATGTAAATCACTTTCCAAGGGTGGTTCATCACTCCATAAATCGGTGGGGGGACAGGTAACTTCCGGTAAAATGTCGAGAGTTGTCATAGTTTTTCCCCGTTACACTAGCTTTGTTTAATTATAACTGTTACGCTCTTTTCTGGTCATAGAAAACTAATTTTTGGCTGAATCACGAGTAAAACTGTAGATAATTTGGGTAGCTAATTGTGGTAATTGTGAGAAATCTTCATCGGACATTTTTTGACGATCGAGTTTCATTTGTAATCCCGTCATCGAATCGTCTCCGTCGGAAATTAAAAATTCTAAGCGTTCAATTTCCGACCAATCTTTAACGTCATTTAATATCTTGTCAATAACCAGAAGATAAGGATGGGAAGGATTTTTATACCAATTACTGCTGACACCCTGACGAATATCTAAACCTAAATGTACGATCAAAGGGGCGCGATCAAAAAGGGCATTGGCTACCGGTCGGGTTTCTTCTTGGAGAGATAATTGATTAGCGCGACTTAACTGCCGTAATTTCTCCAATTGATGATATCTTTGGGAAATTGACGGCGGATTTTCCCCCCAACTGAGAGCGATGGTGACTAGATAGGTTTGTAGGAATAGATGTCCTAACTTTTCCGCTTTTGTGGCCAGATAATTGGAATTATAATCATTAGCCTCGATCAGCAAAGGTACTCGCTCGACTATTTCCAAACCATAGCCTTTTAATCCGGCAATTTTACGGGGATTATTGGTAATTAAACGAATATTTCTCACCCCCAAATCGTTAAGCATTTGCGCTCCCATCCCGTAATCGCGCAAATCGGCGGGAAATCCTAACCTTTCGTTGGCTTCCACCGTATCTAGTCCCATATCCTGTAAAGAATAGGCTTTTAGCTTATTAATTAAGCCAATTCCCCGTCCTTCCTGTCGCAGGTAAACCACCACCCCTAAACCGTTGTTTTCAATCATTTTTAAGGCACTTTGTAACTGTTGCCGACAATCGCAACGCAAGGATCCCAAAGCATCCCCGGTCAGACATTCTGAGTGCATTCGTACCATTACAGGTTGATCACCAAAGAGAGCGGGATCGCCTTTCACAATAGCGATGTGTTCGGTTTGATCTAATAAATTTCGGTAGGCATAAAGCTGAAAAGTGCCGAATTGACTAGGAAAATTACAGACCGTTTCCCGATGGACAAAGCGATCGTGTTTTAAGCGATAACTGATCAGATCGGCAATGCTAATTAACCTGAGATTATGTTGACGAGCGTATTCAAATAGTTGCGGTAAACGGGCCATGGAACCGTCGGGATTTTGGATCTCACAGATAACTCCCGCCGGATACAACCCGGCTAACCGAGCTAGATCCACGGCTGCCTCCGTATGACCGGCGCGTTTTAAGACCCCACCGGCTTTAGCACGAATCGGGAAGACATGGCCAGGACGGGTGAGATCGTCGGGACGAGTGACCGGATTAATGGCAACTTGCACGGTTTTCGCCCGATCTTCCGCCGAAATACCAGTTTTAACCCCTAAATGGGGAGCGGCATCGATGCTAACGGTAAAAGCGGTTTGATTGCTATCGGTGTTTTTTGTCACCATCAAGGGTAATTCGAGAGCATCAAGACGCTCTCCCGTCATTGCCAGACAGATTAAACCGCGAGCTTGCACTGCCATGAAGTTAATCAGATCGGGGGTGGCAAATTGGGCCGCACAGATTAGATCTCCTTCATTTTCGCGATTCTCATCATCAACTACTACAATAGCCCGTCCGGCTTTGATTTCCGCTAAGGCAGTATCGATAGAGTCAAAAGCGATCGAAGTGACAGTCACAGGCATTAAAACGATAGAACTATTTTCATTCTACAGGTTTGCTCGATCTGCTGAGGGTCAATTTCTGCCAGTTCCCTAGAAAGAAGTCTCCCGGTGAACCTGACGGCTGCCCGGGAGACTTTTAGTTATCTTAAGCTAGAAAATTAGTTCAAACTAGCGGGGGTGATGCTGGCAACTTTGCCACCGAGACGGTTGATCTGTTGCAGGGTGTTATTTAACTGTTCAAAGGGGACGATAATCGCTTTGCTACTGCGACGGACACGGGGATAACCCGGTTTGCTAATAGCGGCAATTTCCACGCGATAGAGCTTACCCACATCACCATAGGCCACACTACCACCAAGAGCTTTGCTGGGGGTGTTGCGTTGACCGGAGGGACGATAGGCCCAACCATCGCTGCCACCGGAGGGACCGACCACTGCCGAAGCGCCGTTTTGGGCTAATTCCACCGCTAAACGGGAGGTTTTGCCGGCAATCTGAGAGCGATCGCTGTTGGCATAACCGCGATAGAGTTGGAACATCCGGGTAAATCCCACGGTTTTTTGACCAGGTTGGCTGGCAAAACCACGATAGTAGGGAACAATACTATCGCCGAAGTTTTCGGTATATTCGGCGGAATCGATGTAGGAGTCGATATCGGCCTCGAATCCTTTGTTTTCGTAGAGATCGAGGTGATAGACCACTTCCGACTCATCGTAGGGAGCGCGACCTAAAAGATGTTTGATATTAAGTTCGATGACGCGGGTTTGGAAGTTACCGTAGAAGAATTTGTTCTTATACAGTTCCGATTTGGCCACGGCGCGGACGAATTCCCGCACGGTGATCGAACCGTTGCAGAGTAAGGATTCGGCACTGGTAAGGCGCTCGGAACGCATGATATAGTCATTGCCTAGCACCTGACGATAGACGGCGCGAATAACCGCCTGTGCGTCGTCACGGGACCAATCGGGACGTAATTCCACGGGAGCAACCTCGCTAAAAGCGGTTGTCCCTAAACGAGAAGCTGAGGTAGTAATTGCCACTAAAGTTCTCCTACAAAAAAATGATCATTTTCTGATCGCTCAAAACTAGGGGAGGATCAGTTCGATTACCTGGCCACCTTGACGATGGATATAACAAGGTCTGGAAGAACAGGTGATTGCTAACCCTTTTGCTAACAACCTCCTGTCTTTCCAGACCAGCAGTTTTTTTGATCGGACTAGCTGAGAGCGTTGATAGCGTAGTCGATATAGGAGTTGGCTTCTACTGCGGGGTCGCCACTTAAACCATGATTGGCTTTGATGTATTTGAGAGCTTCGATGTACCAGCTAGGAGACAGGTCGAAGGTGCGGTTGATTTCGTCAATACCAGCGATGAGGTACTCGTCCATCGGACCGGTTCCACCAGCAACTAAGCAGTAGGTCACCATGCGGAGGTAGTAACCGATGTCGCGAGCGCATTTCTCTTTACCGCGTTGGTCCGCCGCAAAGTTAGCCCCTTGCATTTGGGTGGTGTAGGGGTACTTGTTGTACACGGCTTGAGCGGCACCGGAGATCAAAGAACTAGCTTTTTCGGTTAAAGCTTTAGCGGCGGTGAGGCTGGCAGAAGCTTGACGAAAACGACCGAAAGCAACTTGGATTTCGGTGCTGCTTAAGAAACGACCTTGAGAATCAGCGGCTGCTACGGCTTCGGTAAGGGGGGTTTTCATTGTTTGGTATCTCCCAATAATCTTGCAATAAGTTTCCTACGGTTTAATTGAGACTAGCCCCAGGGACTAGGCGACAGCAGCGGCGGCGCGGTCGAAGTAGCTGGCAATTTCAGACATTAAAGCACTGCAATCGCCGGGGGTGACACCGTTGCGATCGTTAGCGATGGACAAAGCAGCTTCTTTCATTTTGCTTACGCCAGCAGCTACGGAAGCTCCGGGTACTCCTAAAGCTACATAGGTTTCGCGAAGACCATTTAAGCAACGATCATCGAGAACACTGCCGTCGCCAGCGAAGGTAGCGTAGGTAACATAGCGCAAGATGATTTCCATGTCGCGTAAGCAAGCGGCCATACGACGGCTGGTGTAGGCATTACCACCGGGGGTGATCAGTTGGGGCTGTTCAGCGAACAGGCTACGAGCGGCGTTGGCAACGATGGTGGAAGCGTTACTGGTGATCCGGTTAACAGAGTCCATCCGTTTGTTGCTGTCGGCAACCATGGCGCTGAGAGCGTCTAGTTGGGAAGAGCTTAAATATTCGCCGCGAGCATCAGCTTGGGATACTACCCGGGTGAATGCGTCAAACATTGTGACAATCTCCTAAATTTAAATGGGATTTGCTTGCAATTAAAAGGTTTTCCCTCTTAAGGGATTTCACGGTGAGCCTAGACGAGCCTTGACCGTGATTGTTGCGACCTACTTTAAGAAACCTGAAAAAACTTCATGGCTCTCTCATAAATCACCTAAGGAGGTTAAACAAGTATCCAGCTTAACTTTTGTCTGTTATCTTGGCCCCTCAAATTAAATTTATACACTGCTGTCGAAACTTTGTTTGTTACATCTTATTAAGTTTTTTGCTGTCTTTTTGTAACGGTCACTTAACAATAACTCGATCAAGTTGGTCATCAATCCCTGACCATGGCTCAAAGCCTCTCACCGTCGGGAAATCAGAGACAGCAAGGCTTTAAGGGTATAAAGGCCAGCAAGATAAAAAATTTAAGTTTTTTTTAATATTTCCCTGTTCTCCCTTCCCCTATTACCCAAGGATTGCCCTTTCCAGCCCTCAAATTACGATGAAGTTTTGTAAAGAAGGGAGAGGGGTGTGGGAATTATGAATTATGAATTATGAAGTGGGGGAGTGGGGAGAATCAATAAAAAGCTGTCTCCTGACGACCGACGACCGGCTCCTGACCTTAAACTAGAAATCAGTGTGCAAAACGTTTAGGCATGAAATAGGGTTGGAATACCCGAAATAACCGCCTAGTAAGGTCTTCAGTCCCTTGACTGAATCTAAAAGGTCAACCTTGACCAACCTTATAACTGTTTATCTGTCCCGACGTTTAGTATCACCCGATACCAAATTAGGCAAGGGAACTCAAGGTCAATACACTTGTAATAATCGTTACAAGTTGAGAGTAACGGCGATAGCCACCCCCAGTTTCAGAAATCACAACTCTGGAATTGAAGCGGGGAACGGAAGGCTCCGAGGTGTAACCTAACACC